>NZ_JBFUCW010000010.1:0-137675 GCF_056405035.1 Pedococcus sp. P2_A3
GGGTGCGGCCGAGCGGGGTGCGGCCGAGCGGGGTGCGGCCGAGCGGGGCGCGGCGCCGCGAGCAGCCGGGGTGCGGGTGGCCCCGGCGCGGGAGGCGGCCTTGCGGGGCGTGCTGGGACGACCGGCCGGCTTGTCCTGCCGGTCGTCGCCGTGTCCCGTGTCGCCCATCGTCAGTCCCTGCCTGCCCGGTGTCAGCCCTGGGCCACGAACCGGGGGAAGGCGCCGGCGCCGGCATACACGGCGGCGTCGTCGAGCTCCTCCTCGATGCGCAGCAACTGGTTGTACTTGGCCACCCGCTCGGAGCGGGCCGGGGCACCGGTCTTGATCTGGCCGCAGTTCGTCGCGACGGCGAGGTCGGCGATGGTGACGTCCTCGGTCTCGCCGGAACGGTGGCTCATCATGCAGCGGTAGCCACTGCGGTGCGCGAGGTCGACGGCATCGAGGGTCTCGGTCAGCGAGCCGATCTGGTTGACCTTCACCAGCAGCGCGTTGGCCGTGCCCGACTCGATGCCACGCTGCAGACGCACCGGGTTGGTGACGAACAGGTCGTCGCCGACGATCTGCACGCGCGTGCCCAGGCGGTCGGTCATGGCCTTCCAGCCGTCCCAGTCCTCCTCGTCGAGCGGGTCCTCGATGGAGACCAGCGGGTAGGAGTCGACGAGGTCGGCGTAGTAGTCGACCATCTCGGCGGAGCTCTTGGCGGCACCCTCGAACTGGTAGGTGCCGTCTTCGTTGTGGAACTCGCTCGCGGCGACGTCGAGGGCCAGCGCGATCTGCGTGCCGGCCTGGTAGCCGGCCTTCTCGATCGCCTCGAGGATGAGGTCGAGCGCGGCGCGGTTGGACTCGAGGTTGGGCGCGAAGCCGCCCTCGTCGCCGAGTCCGGTGGCCAGGCCGCGCTCCTTCAGCACACCCTTGAGCGCGTGGTAGACCTCCGCGCCCCAGCGCAGGGCCTCGCGGAACGTCTCGGCGCCGATCGGCGCGATCATGAACTCCTGGACGTCGACGTTGGAGTCGGCGTGGCTGCCGCCGTTGAGGATGTTCATCATCGGGACGGGCAGCACGTGGGCGTTGGGGCCGCCCAGGTAGCGGAACAGGGGCAGGCCGGCCGACTCCGCGGCGGCCTTCGCCACGGCGAGCGAGACGCCGAGGATGGCGTTGGCGCCGAGCTTGCCCTTGTTGTCGGTGCCGTCGAGCCCGAGCATCACGCCGTCGATGAGGCGCTGCTCGCTCGCTTCGTAGCCGACGAGCTTGGGGTTGATCTCGTCGAGGACGGCGTCGACCGCCTGCTCGACACCCTTGCCGAGGTAGCGGTGCTTGTCGCCGTCACGGCGCTCCACGGCCTCGAAGGCACCCGTCGAGGCGCCCGAGGGGACGGCGGCGCGGGCGATGGTGCCGTCGTCGAGCGCCACCTCGACCTCCACCGTCGGGTTGCCGCGCGAGTCGAGGATCTCGCGAGCGCCTACTGCGTCAATGGTGGCCACAGACATCTCCATCGGATTGCTGAACAGACGGTGCCGGACAGATACGACCCGAGGCTACCCGCCAACTCCCCGCCCGGCGACGACCGACCCGCACCGTGGACGCACCCCGTGGAGCCGGCCCCACGGCATACCCCCACTCGCCCCGGCGATCGAGGTGCTTCAGGCCAAGCGCTGGTATGCCGCCGCGAGCGCGGCTCCCAGCCGCGCGTTGTGGCGCACGAGGGCGATGTTGGTCTCGAGGCTCGCACCCCCGGACAGCTCGACGATCCGGCCCAGCAGGAAGGGGGTGATGTCCTTGCCGTGGATGCCACGCTCGTCGCACTCGGCGAGGGCTTGGTCGATGAGGACGCCGATCTCCGGTGCCGGGATCTCGTCCTCCGCGGGCACCGGGTTGGTGACCGCGATGCCACCCGACAGGCCGAGCGACCACTTCGCGCGCATCATCGCGGCCAGGTCGTCGGCCGAGTCGACCCGCATCGGCGCCGGGTGGCCGCTCTCGCGCGAGTAGAAGGACGGGAACTCGTCAGAGCCGACGACCACGACCGGCACCCCCAGCGTCTCCAGGGACTCGAGCGTCAGACCGATGTCGAGGATCGACTTCACCCCGGCACTGATCACCGCCACGTCGGTCTGGCCCAGCTCGGTGAGGTCGGCCGAGATGTCGAAGCTCGTCTCGGCGCCGCGGTGCACCCCACCGAGGCCGCCGGTCACGAACACCCTGATCCCGGCCAGGGCCGCGAGCCGCATCGTGCTGGCGACCGTGGTGGCACCGTGCGCGTGCCGGGCAATGACGTAGGGCAGGTCGCGGATGCTCACCTTGGCGACGTCGGGGTGGGTCGCCAGGGTCTCGAGCTCGTCGCGGGTGAGACCGATCCGCGGCACCCCGTCGAGCACGGCGATCGTGGCCGGGGTCGCACCCCCGTCACGGATGATCTGCTCCACCTCGAGCGCCATCTCGACGTTGCGGGGGTAGGGCATGCCGTGGCTGATGATCGTGCTCTCGAGGGCCACGACGGGCCGGCCTGCAGCGAGCGCCTCGGCCACCTCGGTCGTGAGCTGGAGCGAAGGGTGCGGGGTGGTCATGCGTTCTCCTTGGTCTTGCTGGTCTGGCTCTGGCTGCTCTGGGCCTGGCGGCTCTGGCTGCCGCGCGTCTTGCTCTGGGCCTGGCCGTCCTGGGTGGCGCCACGCCGGGTCGTCCCCCGCAGCGCCTTGCGGAGCTCTGCGTCGATGAGTCGGGGAGTCAGGTCCGGGCGGACCGTCTCGGGGCTGGCAACGGTGAGGGCAGCCGCCATCTGGCCGAACCGGGCCGCGTCGACGGCACTGTCGCCACGCATCAGCGCGTGGACGAACGCCGCGGTCATCGCGTCGCCCGCGCCGGTGACGTCGACCGCTGTGACGGGTGGGGCGGACAGGGTGACCACGGTGGCCCGTCCGGTGTCGCCGAGGCTGCTGAGCAGGCTCCCCTTGGTGCCACGGCGCACCCAGACGTTCTTGACCCCCACGTCGTGCAACCGGCGGGCTGCCCGCGCGATCGCCGCCCGGGTCTGGGCCACCGGTTCGCCGACGATGGCCGACAGCTCGTCGAGGTTGGGCGTGAGCGCGAGCAGGGGTCGCTGCGGTGAGAGCAGGTGGGCGAGCGGGCGCGCCTTGGCGACGCTGACCGGGTCGAGCACCACGGGCACCTCCACCGCCGCGGCGAAGTCGAGCAGCCACGCCGCCGGAGCCTCGGGGATGTTGCCGTCGAGGACCAACAGGGTCGAGTGGCTCAGCAGGTCGCGGGAGGCCATCAGCTGGCGCACCGTGAGCCGGTCGGTGGCCCGCATGTTCGACACCGCCACCACCAGCTCGCCGCTGGAGTCCAGCACCGCCAGGTAGGTGCCGGTCGGGTCGTCCGACGCGATCAGGTGGTCGACGACCACGCCGGCCGCGCGGGTCGCCGCGACGATCTCGTCGCCGAAGGAGTCGCCACCCACCGGGGCCACGAGGTGGGTGGGGCTGCCGAGCCGGGCGAGGTTCTCGGCGATGTTGCGACCGACGCCGCCGGGGGTGCTCAGGGCCACACCGGGGTTGGAGGTGCGTAGCTCGATCGGGTGGTTCGAGTGGGCCTTGATGTCCATGTTCGCGCCGCCCACCACGACGACGGAGTGCGCGTCCGGGCGGACGATGTAGCCGCGACCGAGGATGGCGCCCTTCCGGGTGAGGTTGGACAGGTGCACCGACACGGCCGCCTTGGTCGACCCGAGCCGCTCCGCGATCGCGGAGGCATCGAGGAGGGGTTGGGCGCGGAGCAGGTCGACGATGTCCCGCTCCCGGTGAGTGAGGCTCATGCTTGGAACTCTAAGAGCACTTGGTATTTCAAGCAAGGGCGGATGCCACGGGAGCCCGGCGACTACTCGACGTCGGGCTCCCGCGAGCCGGTGGACCTGCCGGTCACGCCGGGTGAGCAGCGTGCGCGTGGGTCCGCCGCGAGAAGGCCGCCGCCCCGGCGCCCGCGAGGGCGAGACCGGCAAGCAGGCCCGCGCCGAGCTGCAGCACCTCGACCCCGTTGTCGTCGATCGGGTTGGACAGCGTCCGCTGGGTGCCGCCAGTCGTGCCCCCCACGTAGCAGTTGGTCGAGCAGTGCTGGTCTGCCCAGTCGCCGTTCCCCGGGATCTCACGGGCGCTGGCCGGTCCGGCCAGTGAGAGGGCGATGAGTCCGGTGGCTCCGAGGACGGAGGCCGACCGGCGAATGCTGGTGGTGTGCGACATGGTCCTGATCCTTTGCTTGAGCTGGTGCTTCGTGCCGGACGGGTTGTCCATGACCTGTTGTCGCACCACCCGGTACCGGGGCAGCGCCGGCCGGGTATCAGCCGGGTATCAGGACCGTTGACGGGGTACCGGCAGGGGGCCACATTCGAGGTGTGCGCATCGCCGTGCTCGGCCCCCTCGAGGTCGACGAGGGGAGGATCCTCTTGGCCCCACGGGACCAGGTGGTCCTCGAGGCGCTGGCCGCCCGCCCCGGTGAGACCGTGCGGGCCGAGGCGCTCGCCGAGGCGCTGTGGGGAGAGGCGCTCCCGCCCTCCTGGCCGAAGGTGGTGCAGGGGTGCGTCTCCCGACTCCGCAAGGCGCTGGGGTCCACGGCGATCGTGACCTCCGGCACGGGCTACCGGCTCGTCCTGCACCGCGACGACTTCGACCACCTCTGCTTCGAGGACCTGTTGCTGCGGGCCGGCGCACTGCTGGCCACGGGTGAGCCCGAGCGGGCCAGGTACGCCAGCGGCCAGGCCCTGGGCCTGTGGCGCGGCGACCCGCTGGAACGGCTGGTCGACTGGGACGTGGGCCGGATCGAGACCGAGCGCCTCGCCGAGCGGCGCCGCGACGGCGAGGACCTGTATGCCGAGTCGGCCATCCGTGCCGGGCGCCAGCGCGAGGTGATGGGCGAGCTGCACCGCATGGTCGCCCAGCAGCCCACCCGCGAACGTCGGTGGGGCCTCCTCGCGCTCGCGCAGTACCAGGACGGACGCCAGACCGAGGCGCTCAGCACGCTGCAGCGCGCCCGCGCCACGCTCGTGAACGAGTTCGGCCTCGACCCAGGGCCCCAGCTCGCCGAGCTCGAGGAGGCGATCCTGCGCCAGGACCCTGACCTCGTGGCGCAGGGGGTGGCGCCGGCCACGGTCACGGACTGTCCCTACCTCGGGCTGGTCGCGTACGACGTCGGTGACGCGGCGGCATACTTCGGCCGCGAGACGGACGTCGGCGCGTGCCTGCAGCGGCTCGACGAGGTCGGTGTCCTGGCCGTGGTGGGACCCTCCGGGTGCGGCAAGTCCTCGCTGGTCCGGGCGGGAGTTGCCGCGGCGCTGGTGCGCGACGGTCACCCGGTGAAGATCGTGACGCCAGGGGCACATCCGGAGGAGGTGCTGGCGCAAGCACCCACTGGCCCGGGGGCGGTGTTCGTGGTCGACCAGTGTGAGGAGGCCCTGGGCCTGCCCGAGTCTTCGCCGGAGCGGGAGGCGTTCTTCGCGGGGCTGGTCGCGTTCGCGGCCCGGGGCCGGCTGGTGCTCTCGCTCCGGGCCGACCGCCTCGGCGAGCTGGCCGCGCACCCCGATTTCGCCCACCTCGTCGAGAGGGGGCTGTACCTCTTGGGGGGCATGGGTTCCGCCGAGCTGCGCAGCGCGATCGAGGGCCCTGCGGCGCAGGCCGGGCTGCGCCTGGAGCCGGGACTGGTCGACCTCCTCGTGCGCGAGGTCGAGGGCTCGCCCGGGGCGTTGCCCCTCCTGTCCCACGTGCTGCGGCAGACGTGGCGCCGCCGCGAGGGCGACACCCTGACCGTCAACGGGTATGCCGCGACCGGCGGGGTGCGCGAAGCCGTCGCCCAGTCCGCCGAGCGGCTCTACCGCGAGCTGAACGCGAGCCAGCAGGGGATGCTCCGTGACCTCATGGTGCGGCTCGTCTCGTCCGACGACGCCGGCGACCCGGTCCGCACGAGGGTGGCTCGACGCACCGTGACGTCGGACGACGAGCACGCGGCCGTCGTCGAGGCGCTGGTGGCAGCACGCCTGCTGAGCAGCGACGGTGACACCGTGGAGATCGCCCACGAGTCCCTTGCCGTCGCGTGGCCACGACTGCGGTCGTGGCTGGACGACGACGTCGACGGGCTGCGGATCATGCGGCACCTCACCGTGGCTGCGGAGAGCTGGGACGAGCTGGGACGACCCGACAGTGAGCTGTACCGCGGGGTCCGCCAGGCCCGGGCAGCCGAGTGGCGGCACGGCCACGAGGCTGAGCTCACCCCTGCCGAGCGGGCCTTCCTCGACGCCTCGGCGGAGCTGGGTGAGGCCGAACAGCGGGCCACCGAGGAGCAGGTCCGGAGGGAACGGCGCTCCAACCAACGGCTCCGGGCCGGGCTGTCCGCGTCGCCGTCCTGCTGGCCGTGTCGATCGTCGCGGGGGCGCTGGCCAAGACCGCTGCTGACACTGCCGATCGGGAGGCAGCCGCGACCGCGAAGCAGGCCCAGGCCGCCGATGCCCGTCGCCTCGGGTCCGAGGCGCTGCGTTCCACCGCGACCGACCGCTCCCTGCTACTCGCTGCGGCGGGGGTCTCGCTGGACGACTCGCTGGACACGCGGACGAACCTCCTCGCCACGCTCGACCGCACCCCGGCCCTCATCGGCAGCGCACGGAGCTCCGGCCGGATCTTCCACCTGGCGGCAAACGCGTCGACCGACCAGGTGGCCGTCATGGCGGCGGACGGCATCGGTCTCGAGCTCTATGACGGACCGACCCTGCGCCGCCTACCGGTGCCCGAGAAGCTCGTCGGGGGCACGGTCGTCGCCCGACCGGACGGACAGGGTTATGTCGTCTCGATCTCAGGCGACCTGGTGGAGGGCGGCCAGTCGCCTATCCTCCTGCTGGACCGGTCCGGCGCGAGGTCGCCGGTCCAGCTCGGCGGCATCCCGCCGCGGTACCAGGTCCTCGACCTCGGGTTCCCTCGGCGCTGGTACCTCGGGTTCTCACCCACGGGCCGCTGGTTCGCTGCGTCCTTGGTGCACATGCCCGAGGACGGGCGCACGATCACCCTGGTCTGGGATCTGGAGTCCCCCAGCCGCCCGGTCGCGAGACTCGAGCTCGGCTGGGTGGGCAGTGCTGCGACCGTCAGCCCGAACGGCCGCACGCTGTACACGGGCGCCTACGACGAGGGCCTCGTACCCGGCGGGAGGGGCCAGCTGCTCGTCACCAACCTCCCCGGCGGCACCACGCGTCGGGCCCTGGACCCAGCCGACCTCGCCGTGCGGCAGCTCGACGACGTGCTCGCCCAGAGCCCGGACGGCCGGACCCTCGCGGTGGGCGCCGGGGTCGAGGTCGTCCTGGTGGACACCGCGACGCTGAAGGCACGAGCGCACCTCTCCGGCCAGGGTGACGCGCAGGCCCTGGCCTTCTCGCCCGACGGCACCCACCTGGCCGCGGCTGGCGACCGCCTGACGGTGTGGGACCTCAGTGGGGGAGAACCGGTGGAGGTCCTCGCCCAGGAGGGTGACGCCGACGACCCCGCGTTCAGCCGGGACGGGAAGACGCTCTACACCAAGACGGTCGGGGGTCTGGTCCAGTCGTGGGACCTCGTGGGCGACCGACGCTTTCTCTCCACCCAGCGCGGCGAGCACCTGGACTGGCCGGACACCTGGGTCAAGTTCTCCCCGGACCGGTCGAAGGTGGCCTACCTGGCCAACGGACCCAAGTTCCGCATCCGCGACGTCGGCAGCGGCAGGCTCGGACCGGTGGTCGCCCCGCCCATGGCACAGGGGAGCTACAGCGACATTGCCTGGCACCCCGACGGCGGCATCGTCAGCATGACCTCGGGAGACCCATGGGTGCGGACCTGGGACGCGACCACAGCCCGTGCGCTCGCCGCGCACCGGCTCGCCCCCGAACCCTCCGGGGAAGCCGCCGCTGCCTCCTCCTTCAGCCGCGACGGGAAGTACCTGCTCGTCGGAACCACCGAAGGGCGGGTGCACGTCCTGGACGCACGGACCCTCGCCCCCGTCAGGGAACCGATCCAGGTGCACGTGACGAAGGAGACGGAGCCTCAGGCCGACGACATCTGGAGCTTCGCCACGAGCGGCGACGGCCGCACGGCATACCTGGCCGACGCGATCGTCGACTACGTCGCCGGGACCGTCCGGCGCATGCCTGACCTCGGCTTCACCGTGGTGGACCTGTACCCATCGCCCGACGGGAAGCGGCTCATCGTGGGGACCGGCCCTACCGGGACCGGGCTCCTCGACGCCACCACCCTGCGCTGGATCGCCCCGCCGAGCGCGGCGCAGGCCGGGCTCGTGGGCAACTCCACGACGGTGTGGAGCGACGACGGGTCGCTCGTGGCCAGCGTCACCGAGGACGGTCGGGTGAGCTACTGGGACGGCCGGAGGGGCGACCTGCTCGGCACCGCGACGGCGTCCACCGCGGGCGACCCGGTCTTCTCCCGGGACGCCCACCGGCTGCTCGTCGCAGGGAGCGACGGCAACGTCCTCACCTGGCGGCTGGACCCCCGGTCCTGGGTCGACGCCGCCTGTCGACTGGCGGGCCGGCCACTGACCGAACAGGAGTGGCGCAACTACCTCCCGACCCGCACCTTCGCCCCCGTCTGCGCGTCCTGACCCATTCCGGGCACCCTCGGTGTCGACCCCCGTGCGGCACCGGTGTCAATCCGGTGTCAGAGCGGTTGACGCCACCTCGGGCGAGGATCACTGTCAGCACATGCGCATCGCGCTGCTGGGAACGCTGCAGGTCAACGACGGTCGGACGGCTCTCGGTCCGCGCGACCGCATCATCCTGCAGGCCCTGGCGACGCGCCCCGGCACCGAGCTCAGTGCCGAGGCACTCGCCGAGACCCTCTGGGGAGACGAGCTGCCCGAGACCTGGCAGAAGGTCGTCCAGGGCTGCATCGTGCGCCTCCGCAAGGCCCTCGGTGCCGAAGCCATCCGCACCTCACCCCACGGCTACCGCCTGGACCTGCACCAGGACGAGATGGACCACCTGCACTTCGAGCACCTCCTGACCCGGGCTCGCGAGCTGCTGGCGAACGGCGAACCCGAGCGGGCGCTCTACGTGACCGGGCAGGCACGGGAGCTGTGGCGCGGCGAACCGCTCGTCGACCTCGCGGACTGGGGTCCCGGCAGGGTCGAGGCGGAACGGCTCGGCGAGCTGTGTCGGGACGCCGAGGACCTGCACGCCGAAGCGGGGCTGCGCTCCGGCCGCTACCAGGACGTCCTTAGCGACGCGCTGCGCATGGTGGCCGAACAGCCCACGCGCGAGCGACGGTGGGGTCTGCTGGCCCTGGCGCAGTACCAGGCCGGGCGCCAGGGAGACGCCCTCCAGACGCTGCACCGTGCCAAGCTCACCCTCCTCAACGAGCTGGGGCTCGACCCAAACCCGGAGCTCGCCCAGCTGGAGCAGGCCATCCTGCGGCAGGACCCGTCTCTGGCCGCCCAGACGGTGCTCCCCCCGACCAGTGCCGAGTGCCCCTACCTCGGTCTGGTCGCCTACGGCATCGCCGACGCCCCGGCCTTCTTCGGCCGCGAAGCCGACATCGCCGCCTGCCTGCGCCGACTGGACGAGGGACAGGTCCTCGCCGTGGTCGGGCCGTCCGGCTGCGGGAAGTCATCTCTCGCCCGGGCGGGGGTCGGGGCAGCCCTGGAGCGCGACGGGCGTCGGACCCGGGTCCTCACCCCGGGGGCGCACCCGACCGAGGCGCTGTCCGCTGCGAACCCACGGGCGACGGACGTCCTCGTCGTCGACCAGTGCGAAGAAGCTCTCGCGCTCGACGCAGACTCGCCCGAGCGGAGCGAGTTCTTCGACCAGCTAGTCGCGTTCGCCACCCGCGGGCGGGGGCTCCTTGTCGTCTCCCTCCGGGCTGACAGGCTGGGTGAGCTCTCGACGCATCCGGAGTTCGCCCGACTCATCGAACGCGGCCTGTACCTGCTCGGCCCGATGACAACACCGGACCTCCGGCTGGCGATCGAAGGGCCGGCGGCGCAGGCCGGGCTGCGGCTCGAGCCCGGCCTGGTGGACCTGCTCGTCCGGGAGGTGCAGGGAGAGCCAGCCGCCCTCCCCCTGCTGTCCCACGTGCTGCGTCAGACCTGGAAGCGGCGGGAGGGCACCACCCTGACCGTCGCTGCCTACGCGGCGACGGGGGGGATCCGCGAGGCGATCTCGCAGTCCGCCGAAGGCGTGTTCCGCGACCTCACGCCTGGTCAGCAGGGCGTCCTGCGCAACCTGATGGTGCGGCTCGTCGCACCGGACGACCTCGGCGAGCCCGTCCGCCAGCGGGTCCCCCGCCGCTCCATCGCCACGGACGAGGACCACACTCTGCTCATCGAGCGGCTGGTGGGCGCCCGCCTGCTCAGCACCGACGGTGAGACCCTGGAGATAGCCCACGAGGCACTCGCCCTTGCGTGGCCGCGACTGAGGTCGTGGCTCGACGACGACGTCGACGGGCTGCGCATCATGCGGCACCTCTCGGTCGCCAGCACGAGCTGGGACGACCTGGGGCGCCCCGACAGCGAGCTCTACCGCGGCGTCCGCCAGGCCCGGGCAGCGGAGTGGCGGCGCGGCCACGACCCCGAGCTCACCCCTGCGGAGCGGGCCTTCCTGGACGCCTCGTCCGAGCTGGCCGAGACCGAACAGCGCGCCACCGAGGAGCAGGTCCGGAGGGAACGTCGCTCCAACCAACGTCTGCGCTCCGGCCTCGCGGCTGTCGCGGTGCTGCTGGCCGTCGCGATCGTCGCGGGGGCCCTCGCGAGGACGGCCGCCAACCGGGCCGACCAGCAGGCGCTGGTGGCGGACGCCCGTCGACTGGGTGCCGAGGCACTGCGCACCGAAGACCTCGACCGTTCCCTCCTGCTCGCTGCCGCCGCAGTCACCCTCGACGACACGGTGGACACCCGAACGGCACTGCTCGCGACCCTCGACCGGGGGCCTTCGCTGGCCGCCAGCGCCCGCAGCACCGGGCGAATCCTCAGCCTGCGCGTCAACGGGGCCACAGGTCAGGTCGCGACGATGRCTGCCGACGACATCGGACTCCAGCTGCGCGACGGACAGACCCTCGCGAAGGTCCCCGTGCCGGCGCCGATCCACGGGGTCGAGGTGGCGGCCAGCCCTGATGGCGAGCACTACGCCGTGTCGATGCTGACCGACCTCGTCGAGGGCGGCAGCGAGCCCTCCGTCGTGCTGCTCGACAAGTCGGGCGTCCGGTCAGCGACGCAGCTCGGCGGCCTCCCGCCAGGCTTCCACGTGTTCCAGGGCATGGGGTTCAGCCCCAACGGCCGCTGGCTCGCGATCTCGTTCATCCACCTGCACGGCGAGAAGCCAGACCTCACCGGGGTGTGGGACCTCGAGTCACCCGCGAAGCCGATGGCGATCTTCGCACTCGCTGACGGGCACTCCCCGACCGTCAGCTCCGACGGCCGCACGCTCTACTCCACCAGCCCAGGAGGCGGCAGGCTCGTGGTGACTGCCCTTCCGAGCGGCCGGCTGCGACGTGTCCTGGAGCCCAAGGACCTCGGGGTGCGTCAGCTCGACGAGGTTCTCGTCCAGAGCCCCGATGGTGCACGCCTCGCGATCAGCGGCGGGGTGGAGGCCGTCCTCGTGGACACCTCCACGCTCGCGCCGCGGACCTACCTCGCCGGCCAGGGCTGGACGAACGGGCTGGCCTTCTCGGCCGACGGCACCCGGGTCGCCGCCTCGGGGGACCGGCTGACGGTCTGGGCACTGCACGGATCCGAGGCCCGCGAGATCCTCGTCGAGCGCAGCGGGGCCTCCCTGCCTGCCTTCAGCCGCGACGGCCAGACGCTCTACACCGCGACGCTGGCCGGGCTGGTCCAGGCCTGGGACCTCGACGGGTCACGGCGGTTCCTCGCCTCGCGGGTCGGGGAGGCCTCCGGTTTAGGCCAACCCGTCGTGCGCGTCTCCCCGGGCCTCGACAAGGTGGCGTACGTGGAGGGCGGACCAAGGCTGCGGATCCGGGACCTCGCCACGGGCCGCCTCGGCCCGGTGCTCGCCCTGCCGATGCAGCAGCGGAGCTTCATCGACGTGGCGTGGCATCCCGACGACTCGACCGTGAACGTCACCACCGGCGACCCCGTCGTGCGCACGTGGGCGGCGGCGACCGGTCGGATGCTGGCCCAGCACCGACTGGGGCCACCGGACTCGAGCGAGGGGGCCGCGATCGCCTTCTTCACCGACGACGGCAAGTACCTGCTCGTCGGGAGCACCACAGGACGGTTGCACGTCCTCGACGCACGCACGCTGAGCCCGCTTCGGGCGCCCGTCCAGGTCACCAGGGCCGAGGCGGGCCAGTCCGAGGCCGCTCCGCTGGGCTCACTCGTGTTCAGCACTGCCCGCCACACGGCATACGCAGGGGATCAGGTCGTGGACTACCTGTCGGGCGCCATCCGCACCATGCCGGACCTCGGTGCGCCAGTGAAGAACCTCCAGACATCGCCCGACGGAAACCGGCTGCTCGTGGACCTCGGTGACGCGGGGGTCGGCCTCCTGGACGCCACGACCATGAAGTGGGTATCGACTCCCGTCCCGACGCAGGCCGGGCTGATGGGCTACTCCACCCGGTTCAGCGACGACGGGAGCCTGGTGGCGAGCGTCAACGAGGGCAAGCTGAGCGACTGGGACGGCGTCACCGGCACCTACTTGGGCTCGACGACGGTCAACGACGACGGCGAACCCGCCTTCACCAAGGACGACCGCCGCATCCTCTTCGCGGGAGCGGGTGGAGCGCTCCTCACCTGGACCCTCGATCCCCGGTCGTGGTTGGCGACGGCCTGCCGGCTGGCGGGTCGGCCCCTGACAGAGCAGGAATGGCACACCTACCTGCCGGGCCGGCCCTTCGTGCCGGTCTGCGCCTCCTGATCACAACCCACCCCCCTCGACGTCGAGAGCTCCCCGCACTTTCGCCCCTTTGACCGCAACGCACCACATGACTGAAAAGTCTTGTCGGACAATCGGTTTCATCCCCCCTCGACGCCGGTGTCAACTGGGTGTCAGGGGTGTTGACGCGTCCTCGGACGAGGACCACTGTCGAAGCATGCGCATTGCGCTGCTCGGATCACTGCAGGTCGACGACGGACGGACGACCCTCGGCCCCCGGGACCGTGTCGTCCTCCAAGCCCTCGCGACCCGGCCCGGTTCGGACCTCAGCACCGAAGCGCTGGCCGAGACCCTGTGGGGCGAGGACCTTCCCGAGACCTGGCAGAAGGTCGTCCAGGGGTGCATCGTCCGGCTCCGCAAGGCACTGGGACCCGAGGCGATCCAGACCTCCACCAACGGCTACCGCCTCGTCATGCACCACGACGAGGTGGACCACGTCCACTTCGAGGACCTCCTGGCGCGGGCTCGCGAGCTGCTGGCGAACGGCGAGCCCGAGCGGGCGCACTACGTGACTGGGCAGGCCCGGGAGCTGTGGCGGGGCGAACCGCTCGTCGAGCTGGCCGACTGGGGCCCAGGGCGGGTCGAGGCCGAGCGCCTGGGCGAGCTGTGGCGTGAAGCCGAGGAGGTGCACGCCGAAGCCGCACTGAGGTCCGGCCGCCACCAGGAGGCCATGGGCGACGTGCTGCGCATGGTGGCCGAACAGCCCACCCGCGAGCGACGGTGGGGCCTGCTGGCCCAGGCGCAGTACCAAGCGGGCCGACAGGGTGACGCCCTCCAGACGCTGCACCGCGCCAAGGTGACCCTGGTGAACGAGCTGGGGCTCGACCCCGGCCCGGAGCTGGCCGAGCTGGAGCAGGCCATCCTGCGTCAGGACCCCTCGCTCACGGCGCACAGCGGGCCGGCCGCCGCAGCCGCCTGCCCGTACCTCGGCCTGGTCGCCTACGACGTGTCCGACGCCCCGGCCTTCTTCGGTCGGCAGGCGGACGTGGTGGCGTGCCTGCGGCGCCTGGACGAGACCGGCGTGCTGGCGGTGCTCGGCCCGTCGGGCTGCGGCAAGTCCTCGCTGATCCGTGCCGGGGTCGCCGCAGCACTCGAACGGGATGGTCGCCGGGTCGCGGTGGTCACCCCCGGCCCCCACCCCACGGAGGCCCTGTCCGCCACCAGCCACCGGCCCAACGACGTGATGGTGGTCGACCAGTGCGAGGAGGCGCTCGCACCCGACGTGGACCCCGCTGAGCGGGCGGACTTCTTCGACCGCCTCGCGGCCTTCCTCGCAGCCCCCGTCCCTGTCCCCGGGCGCGGTGCGCTCGTGCTCTCGATCCGTGCGGACCGGATCGGCGAGCTGTCCGCCCACCCTGAGTTCGCCCGACTCATCCAGCCCGGGCTCTACCTGCTCGGCGCCATGAGCGAACCCGACCTCCGGCTGGCGATCGAAGGACCTGCGGCGCACGCCGGGCTACGGCTCGAGCCCGGCCTGGTCGACCTGCTGGTCCGGGAGGTGCAAGGTGAGCCCGCAGCCCTTCCGTTGCTGTCCCACGTGCTGCGCCAGACCTGGAAGCGACGCGAGGGCACCACCCTCACGGTCGCCGGCTACAGCGCGACCGGAGGGATCCGCGAGGCGATCGCCCAGTCCGCCGAGAGCCTCTTCCGCGACCTCACCCCGGGCCAGCAGGAGGTGCTCCGTGACCTCATGGTTCGGCTCGTCGCACCCGACGACCTCGGCGAGCCCGCCCGGCAGCGGGTCCCCCGCCGTTCGGTCGCCACCGACACGGACCACAGGGTGCTCATCGAGCGGCTCGTGGGCGCCCGCCTGCTCAGCACCGACGGAGACACCGTCGAGATCGCCCACGAGGCGTTGGCGGTGGCCTGGCCGCGGCTGCGGTCGTGGCTGGACGACGACGTCGACGGGCTGCGCATCATGCGGCACCTGTCGGTCGCGAGCAGCAGTTGGGACGACCTGGGCCGCCCGGACAGCGAGCTCTACCGCGGTGTCCGGCAGGCGCGAGCGGCGGAGTGGCACGAGCGGTCGGGCGCCACGCTCACGGCCACCGAGCGTGACTTCCTGCACGCCTCCGCCGCGCTGGCCGACAAGGAGCAGAGGGCCACCGAAGCCCAGGTGCGGCTCGAGCGGCGACTCAACCAGCGGCTCCGCGCCGGACTCGCTGCCGTCGCGGCCCTGCTGGCCGTCGCGATCGTCGCCGGAGCGCTGGCCCTGACCGCTCGCAACACCGCCGATCGGGAGGCAGCCGCGACCGCGAAGCAGGCCCGGGCCGCCGATGCCCGCCGTCTGGGAGCGGAGGCGCTCCGGTCCGAGGACCTCGACCGATCGCTGCTCCTCGCCGCTGCGGGCGTGAAGTTGGACAACTCGTCGGACACCCGCGCCAGCCTGCTCGCGACCCTCGACCGTGGCCCCGCGCTGACCAGGACAGCACACAGTGCCGGTCACCTCCTGAGCCTGGCCGTCGACCCAGTGTCCGGTCGGGTGGCCACCACGGCCGCCGACGCCGTGGGCCTCGAGCTCTACGACGGGCGGTTGCTCACGCCGATGGCGATCCGCGAGCACCTGTCGGCCGGCTCGGTGTTCGCCGACCCGGACGGGAGCGGCTTCGCGGTCTCGATCAGCGCGGACCTCGTCAAAGCAGGCACCGAGCGGCCGGTGGTCCTCCTTGACCCCAGCGGAGCCAGGTCCGCCGTGCAGCTCGGCGGCTTCCCTGAGGGCTACCAGGTCTACGACAACTTCGGGTTCGACCCCAGCAGCCGGTGGAACATGGGCTACAGCCCCCGGGGCCGCTGGTTCGCCGCGTCGCTGCGCGACATCGGCGGCACGAGACCTGACCTCACCGTGGTCTGGGACCTTCGGTCGCCCCGCCACCCGGTCGCGCGCTTCGCGCTGCTGGACGGCAAGGCCCCGATGGTCAGCAGCGACGGCCGGACGCTCTACTCGATGAGCAACGACCCAGGACGTCTCGTCGTCACCAACCTCCCGAGTGGCACGCGGCGTCGAGTGCTGTCCCCCGCAGACCTCGGCGTCCACCAGCTCGACCCAGTGCTCGTCGAGAGCCCGGACGGCCGGACCCTCGCCGTCGGGGCCGGGGTCGAGGCTGTCCTCGTCGACTCCGCCACGCTCCGGCCGAAGGCCTACCTGTCGGGTCATGGCACCACCTCGGCCCTGGCCTTCTCCCCGGACGGCACCCGCGTGGCGGCGACCGGCGACCGCCTGCTGGTTTGGGACGTCAGTGGTGCTGAGCCCGTCCAGCTCCTGACCCAGGCCGGCCCGGTCGACGCCCCGCAATTCAGCCGTGACGGGACGACGGTGTTCACGAAGACCTTCGCCGGGGTGCTCGAGGCCTGGGACCTCGCGGGCACCCGCCGCTTCATCGCTGCCCGGCCGGGGCAGCCCCTGGCGTGGAAGAACGGCTTCGACCGGATCTCCCCCGACGGGCGCAAGGTCGCGTACGTGCAGCTCGGGCCCCGGTTCCGGGTCCGCGACCTGGTCACGGGCACGCTGGGTCCGCTGGTCAGCACCTCGATGCCCCAGGGGAGCTACCTCGACATCGCCTGGCATCCGGACAGCACCCTCATCAACATGACCACCGGCGACCCCGTGGTGCGGACGTGGGACAGCCGCACCGGTCGTGAGGTCGCCCAGCGACGGCTGGCTCCGCCACCCTCCACCGAGGGCGCCGCCATCGCCTTCTTCAGCCTCGACGGGAAGTACCTCCTCGTGGGCACCACAGCAGGTCGGCTCCACGTGCTCGACGCCCACACCCTCGTGCCCGCGCGCGAGCCGATCCAGGTGTACCCCCCGAGGTCGGGGAGGGCCGGTCACCAGGACGTCTACGACTTCACGCCCAGCGGTGACCTCCACACGGTGTACCTCAACGACGCCATCGTGGACTACGTCGCCGGAACGGTGCGGAAGTGGCCGGCCCTGGGCTCGCACGTGGTCGCCAGGTTCCCCTCCCCGGACGGCCGGCGCCTGCTCGTGGGTACCGAGACAGGGACCGGGCTGCTTGACGCCGAGACGATGCGCTGGATCTCCCCGCCGAGCGCGGCCCAGGCCCGGTTCGTGGGTGGTGGCACGAAGTTCAGCGACGACGGCTCGCTCGTCGCGAGCGTCAGCAACGGCCGGCTCAACCACTGGGACGGACGGACAGGGGCCTACCTCGGCAGCGCCACCGTCGACTGGGACGGCGACCCCGCCTTCACGACGGACGACTCCCAGCTGCTCTTCGCCGGCGAGACCGGCACGGTGGTGAGCTGGAACCTCGACCCTGCCTCGTGGGTGGCAGCCGCCTGCCGCATCGCCGGTCGCGACCTCACCGAGGCCGAGTGGCACACCTACCTGCCGGGCCGGCCCTTCGTGCCGGTCTGCGCCTCCTGATCGAGGTCGCGCAGGGCCCGACGCAGCTCGGCGTCGGCGTCCAGGCCCTCGGCTCGCCCCCGGGCGAGCAGCGCGAGCAGCTCGGCGCCGAAGCCGTCCGCCTCGGGGAGCGCACCGTGCCCGGTCCGCTCCCAGCGCGCGAGCACCTTCTCCGCCGCGAGCAGGCTCGGCAACGACCTCGGTATGCCGTGCAGCAGGCCCGCGTGGCCGTCCTCGCCTCCCCCGTGGGGCGCCTTGGCCGCGCGCTCCGCGGCCTTGATCTGCTCCCAGGCGCGCTCCACCTCGGCGGGGGTGGAGGCGTCGGCGTCGGCGAACACGTGGGGGTGCCGACGGACGAGCTTCTCGATGATGGCACCGGCCACGTCGTCCACGTCGAACGGCTCGGTGGCGTGCTCCTGGGCCACGCGGGCCTGGAACACCACCTGCAGGAGCACGTCACCGAGCTCCTCGCGGATGTGGTCGCGGTCGCCGGACTCGATGGCCTCGGCCGCCTCGTGGCTCTCCTCGATGAGGTACTTCACCAGCGACTCGGGGGTCTGCTCGGCGTCCCAGGGGCACCCGCCGGGCGAGCGCAGCCGGTCCATCACCGCCACGAGGTCGAGCAGCCGCGACCCGGGGACGTCCCACGAGGCGACCAGCACCTCGACCTCCGGCGGCGAGCCCAGGCGCGACACCTCCGACGCGATGGCGTCGGTGAGCCCGGGGTCACCGTCGGCCGAGGCGACCCAGACGACGTCGCCCTGCGCGGCGCGGTCCATGAGCGCCCGAGCGAGCGTCGGAGCGGTCTGGTCACCGACGTGCTCGACCGGGACACCTGCCTCGGCAACGGCTTCGGACAGCGGTTCGGAGGCGTCGCGAGCCCACACCGCGTCGGCGGTGTCGAGGGTCTGCCAGGCCGTGCGGGTGAACAGCCCGGGCGCGATCCTGGGGCTGCCGACCAGCAGGGTCAGCCGTCCCGTCACGGGTGGCTCAGCCCTGCGGCGTGGGCTGGGCGGCGGGCTCGGCCTTGATCCAGTTGGGCTGGCTCGTGTCGAACCGGACCTTCGCGGCGTCGAAGGTGCCGTAGCGCGGGTTCATCGTGACCTTCGCCTTCCGGGCGAGCTCCACGACCTTCCCCTGCTCGATGGTGGTGAGCTGTTGCGACGCGATGCTGGACTTCACGAGCTCGAGCGTGGCGTGGCTCGGGTCGACGATCTCGGTGATCGCCGCCGCGGCGGCGCTGTCGGACAGTCCCTTGCCGTTCTCGTCCGCGATCTGGTTGATGAAGCCAGCCATGACGAGGCTGGACAGCGCGTTCGCCGCGTTGAGCGACGAGTCGGGGTAGGCCTTGGTGATCTGGCTGGTGGCCTCCTGGACCTCCTGCTCGGTGATCCGGTGGCCGTTGACGACGGCGGCGGTGCCGGCGGTAGCGCAGCCGGACACGGCCAGCACGCCGGCCACGGCGACCGCCACGACGGCCCCTCGCACGACGCTGAATGCCTTCACGGGATGGCCCTTGGTCATGTACTGCCCTCTCACCATGCTCAGTGTCACCCTGCTCGGTTCCATGCTCGGTTGGACGCTCATCGAGCCGAGTCCGCACCTTGGCGGGTGCCCACCCGGGCGGCGTCGGCGACGCTGCCCAGCAGGACGGAACGGATGAGGTCGCTGGCCCACTGCAAGACTGCCGTGTCGCGCAGCGGTTGGCCACCCACCCGAGCCGTCATCGGCTTCGGCACCAGAATGGTATGCAGCGCGTCCTTGACGAGCGACTTCGGGTAGAGCCGCTGCAGCCGGAGCTGCGCCGACTCGGGCAGGTCCACCGGTCCGAAGCGCACGTAGTTGCCCTGGACGGAGATGTCGGCCACCGATGCCTGCCGGGCCACCGTCCGGAGCCGCGCGACCTCCATCAGGTTGCGGACCGGCTCGGGGAGCGCGCCGTAGCGGTCGACCAGCTCGGCCTCGATCTCGGCCAGGGCCTGCTCGTCGACCACGCTGGCGAGCTTCTTGTAGGCCTCGAGCCGGAGCCGCTCCCCGGGGACGTACTCGTGGGGGAGGTGGGCGTCGACCGGCAGCTCGATCTTGATCTCCCCCGGAGGGGCCTCGTCACCGCGGAAGTCGGCCACGGCCTCCCCCACCAGGCGCACGTAGAGGTCGAACCCGACCCCCGCGATGTGGCCGGACTGCTCACCGCCGAGGAGGTTGCCCGCGCCACGGATCTCCAGGTCCTTCATGGCGATCTGGATGCCCGACCCGAGGTCGGTGTGGCTCGCCATCGTCTGGAGCCGGTCGTGCGCGGTCTCGGTCATCGGCTTCTCGGGCGGGTAGAGGAAGTAGCAGTAAGCCCGCTCCCGGCCACGACCGACGCGACCCCGCAGCTGGTGGAGCTGCGACAGCCCGAGCACGTCGGCCCGCTCGACGATCAGCGTGTTGGCGTTGGAGATGTCGAGACCGGTCTCGACGATGGTGGTGCAGACGAGGACGTCGAACTTCTTGTCCCAGAAGTCGACGACGACCTGCTCCAGCTTGTGCTCGCCCATCTTGCCGTGCGCGGTCGCCACCCGGGCCTCGGGCACGAGCTCACGGATCCGGCTGGCCGCCCGTTCGATGCTCGACACCTTGTTGTGCACCAGGAAGACCTGGCCCTCGCGGAGCAGCTCACGGCGGATCGCCGCCACGAGCTGCTTCTCGTCGTAGGCCCCGACGTAGGTCAGGACCGGGTGGCGCTCCTCGGGGGGCGTGGCGAGCGTGGACATCTCGCGGATCCCGGTGACCGCCATCTCGAGGGTGCGCGGGATCGGGGTGGCCGACATGGCCAGCACGTCGACGTTGGTGCGCAGCGTCTTGAGCTGTTCCTTGTGCTCGACGCCGAACCGCTGCTCCTCGTCGATGACGACCAGCCCCAGGTCCTTGTAGCGGATCGAGCCGCCCAGGAGCCGGTGCGTGCCGATGACGAGGTCGACGCTGCCGTTGGCCAGGCCCTCGATGGTCTCGCGTGCCTCCTTGTCACTCTGGAAGCGCGACAGGGCACGGACCGTCACCGGGAACTGCTGGTAGCGCTCGGTGAACGTCTGCAGATGCTGCTGCACGAGTAGCGTCGTCGGCACCAGCACCGCGACCTGCTTGCCGTCCTGGATCGCCTTGAAGGCGGCTCGGACGGCGATCTCGGTCTTGCCGTAGCCGACGTCGCCGCAGATGAGCCGGTCCATCGGGACCGTGCGCTCCATGTCGGCCTTGACCTCGTCGATCGAGCTGAGCTGGTCGGGGGTCTCGACGTAGGAGAAGGCGTCCTCGAGCTCGCGCTGCCACGGGGTGTCCGGGGCGAACGCGTGACCGGACGTCGCCATCCGTGCCRAGTAGAGCTGGATCAGCTCAGCCGCGATCTGCTTGACGTACTTGCGCGCCCGTCCCTTGGTCTTGGCCCAGTCGCTGCCACCCATCTTGTTGAGCGCCGGCATCTCGCCRCCGACGTAGCGGGTGACCTGGTCGAGCTGGTCGGTGGGCACGAACAACCGGTCGCCCGGTTGTCCACGCCGGCCCGGCGCGTACTCGAGGACGAGGTACTCCCGCGTGGCTCCGCCGACCGTGCGCTGCACCATCTCGACGAACTTGCCCACGCCGTGCTGCTCGTGGACCACGAAGTCGCCAGGCCTGAGCTGGAGCGGGTCGACCTGGTTGCGACGCCGGGAGGGCATCCTGCGCATGTCCTTGGTGGACCCACCCTGACCCGGCGTGCCGGTCAGGTCGGTCTCGGTGATCAGCGCGAACTTGCTTGCGGGAGCGAGGAACCCGCTGCCGATGGTGCCCGTGGTCAGGTGCACGACGCCGTCGGTGAGGTCGGTCAGGTCGGCGTCCAGCCTGGCCGCCACCGACTCCCCTGCCAGCACCTCGGCGACGCGGCGCGCGAGTCCCGGCCCCTCGGTCACGACGACGACCCGCCACCCGTCGGCCACCCAGCCCTGCAGGTCGGCGACGGCCTCCGGGGTGCTGCCGCGGTAGCGCGGAGCCTCCTCCAGGCCGGTGTTGACGACGACCGAGTCACCGTCGGCCAGCTCCTCGTCGGCGACGAACGGACCGAGGTCCCACCACGGCATACCCGACTGCGCGGCGTGGGCGCGCAGGTCGGCGAGGCTCCAGAACGACGCGGTGCCGAGGATGCCCTGGAGGTCGATCGGCACGCTGTTGCCCACCGCGGCGTTGGCCCAGCCGGCCTCGAGGAACTCCTGGCTCGTGGCGACGAGGTCGTGGGCCCGGGTGCGGACGCGCTCGGGGTCGCACAGCACCACCGCGGTGCCGTCGCGCAAGGTGTCGAGGACGCTCTCCATGCCGTCGACGAGGGCCGGAGCAAGTGACTCCATCCCCTCGACGGCGATCCCCTCGGCCAGCTTGGAGAGCAGGTCGACCGCGCCGGGGAGCTGGTCGACGAGGGCGGCCGCGCGGGCGCGCACCGACTCGGTGAGCAGCACCTCGCGGCACGGCGGGGCCCACAGCCCGTGCTCCGCGACCTCGAGGCTGCGCTGGTCGGCGACCTTGAACCAGCGGATCTCCTCGATCGTGTCGCCCCAGAACTCCACGCGCACCGGGTGGTCCTCGGTGGGCGGGAAGACGTCGAGGATGCCACCGCGCACGGCGAACTCACCGCGGCGCTCGACCAGGTCAGTGCGGGTGTATGCCGCGGCCGCGAGGTCCTCGACGACCTGCTCCAGTGGCGCTTCGTCCCCGGCCTTCAGGGCAACCGGGGCCAGGTCGCCCAGGCCCTGCGACACCGGCTGGAGGACGGCGCGCACCGGCGCGACCACGACGTCGAGCGGGCCGTAGGTGGGGTCGGTGGGATCCGGGTGCTTGAGCCGGCGCAGCACGGCCAGCCGCTTGCCGACCGTGTCGCTGCGCGGGCTGAGGCGCTCGTGGGGCAGCGTCTCCCAGGCCGGGAAGTCGGCCACTCGGTCGGGGTCGAGGAAGCAGCCGAGGGCCGCGACGAGGTCCTCGGCCTCCCGGGTGGTGGCGGTCACCGCGAGGAGGGGTCGACCACTCTCGCGGGCCAGCGCGGCGACCAGCGCCGGCCGGGCGCCGGGCGTCACGGCGAGGTCGGCCGCCGGCTCGCCGGCGCGCGCCACCGCGAGGGCCCGGGCGACAGCGGGGTCGGTGCCCAGCAGGTCGAGCAGCGGGGCGAGGGTCATCAGTGGGCTCCTGGTACAGACCGGCGTAGACAGCACAAACGCCCCACAGCAAACCGCTGGTGGGGTGGGTCTCCACCCTAACCCCGCCCCTTGTCCGGGTCGTCGTCAGCCGTTTGCATGAGTCGCCGGACGCGTGTGTCCAACAAACTTGGGTGAACTGCATACGACGACGCAAGAAACAGACGCGAGAAGAACAGCCGAGAACTGGTGTGGGGGGAAAAGGAAATGGACGAGCGTGTGAGGCCGGGCGAAGGGGCGCCGGGGCCCAGAGGAGGCGAAGGAATGGTTCGGGGCTACGTTCCCGGGGTCTTCGACCTCTTCCACATCGGTCACCTCAACATCCTGCGCAGCGCCCGTGAGCAGTGCGACTGGCTCATCGCCGGCGTCGTCACCGACGAGAACGCCTACCGCGCCAAGGCCAAGCTTCCTGTGATCCCCCTCGCTGAGCGCGTGTCCATCCTGCAGCACATCACCCTCGTCGACGAGGTCATCGTCGAGCACCAGCCCAGCAAGCTGGACGTGTGGCGCGAGCATCCGTTCGACGTGATCTTCAAGGGCGACGACTGGCGCGGCACCCCCAAGGGTGAGCGCCTCGAGCGCGACCTGGGCACCGTGGGCGTTGAGGTCGCGTACTTCCCCTACACGATGCACACGTCCAGCACGCTGCTGCGTGCCGCGCTGGAGCAGTTCGCCTCCTGATGTCCGACGAGACCCTCAGCCCGCCAGTCCGCCGCCTGGCCCAGGCCCGGGCGCTGTCTGCCGGCGCCGGGAAGTCCAACCGCGGGGCACCCGGCTACTCGCGCTGGGTCAACCGGCCCGTGGGCCGCCAGCTGGCCATCATCGCCTTCCGTCTCGGGATGTCGCCCAACCAGGTGACCATCCTGTCCGGGCTCACCAGCCTGGCCGGCATCGCCGTCCTGGCCCTGGCCCCGGCCACCGTGGGGGTGGGCTTCCTGGTGGCCTTCCTGCTCGCCCTCGCGTACGCCCTCGACTCCGCCGACGGCCAGGTCGCGCGCATGCAGGGTGGCGGCAGCCGCGCCGGGGAGTGGCTCGACCACGTCATCGACTGCATCAAGATCGCGGCCCTCCACGCGGCCGTCCTCATCGCCTGGTACCGCTCGTTCGACCTCCCGGACGTCCTGTTGCTGGTGCCGATCGTGGCGGGCATCCAGCTGTCCACCTACTTCTTCTCGATGATCCTGACCGACCAGCTGCGGGCCGCTGCGGTGGCCGAGGCCGCGCCCGAGCCGCACCTGGCCGGACCGCCGGCCCCGCCGGCGAAGCCGGTGGACGCCGGCAGCCCTCCCGTGCTGGCCTCCCTGATCATCCTGCCCACCGACTACGGCGTGCTCTGCCTCTGCTTCGTCCTGCTGGGCTTCCACGACGCGTTCGTGTGGGTCTACTCGGCCATCACCCTGGCCGGGGTCGCCCTGCTGGTCGCGGCCCTGGGGAAGTGGTTCCGCGACCTGTCCCGCCTCGCCTGAGCCGTGGCACGACTGGTGTGCCGGGTCGTCGGCCCGCGCTCTAGGGTTGCCCCGGCAGGGCTGCTGCGAGGCCGGCCGCTGCGCGGCACGGCCCGGTGGCCCGCGACGCGGCACTGACGACGGGGGCAGGAAACATGACGAGGACGGTACGGATCCTGGGCACCCACGGGGTGCCCGCGGCATACGGGGGCTTCGAGACGGCGGCCGAGCAGATCGGGCTCTACCTCGTGGAGCACGGCTGGCGCGTGGTCGTCTACTGCCAGGCGGAGGGCCGGGGACCCATCACGTACGACACGTGGCGCGGCATCGAGCGGGTCACCATCCCCCAGCACCGCGAGGGATGGCTGGGCACCTCGGCGTTCGACTGGACCTCGATCCGGCACGCCATCCAGCACGACGACGTCTGCCTCACGTTCGGCTACAACACCGGGGTCTTCAACGTGCTGCAGCGGGTCAAGCGGATCCCCAACGTCATCAACATGGACGGCATGGAGTGGACCCGCCGACGCTGGGGCATTCCCCGCCAGGCGATCCTGCTGGCCAACGAGCGTTTCGCCAGCCTGTTCGGCCACCACCTGATCGCCGACCACCCCGAGATCGAGCGTTACCTCGCACGGTGGGCCCGTCGGAGCCGGATCAGCATGATCACCTACGGCGCGCACGCGGTCACCGACGCGCCCGCCGCACCGGTCGAGGCGCTGGGGCTCCAGCCGGGCGGCTACCTCACCGTGATCTGCCGCCCGATCCCGGAGAACTCGCTGCTCGAGATCGTCGAGGCGTTCTCCGCCAGGCCGCGCGGCCACGCCCTGGTCGTCCTGGGCAACCTCGACGGCGCCACCGACGACTACCACCGCCAGGTGCTCGAGGCCGCCAGCGACGAGGTCGTCTTCCCCGGGGCGATCTACGACCCCGAGGTGGTGCAGGCGCTGCGGTTCCACTCCCTCGCCTACGTGCACGGCCACACGGTGGGTGGCACGAACCCCTCGCTGGTCGAGGCCATGGCGGCCGGCAACCCGGTGATCGCACACGACAACGTCTACAACCGATGGGTCGCCGGACCCGCCCAGCGCTACTTCACGACCGCCCAGGACCTCGAGGCCCAGCTCGACGAGCTGCTCGCCTCGCCCGACGTCCTCCACCAAATGCACGACGCGGCGCGGGTGCGACATGAGTCAGAGTTCACGTGGGAGCACGTCGCGGGCCAGTACGAAGCGGTCCTCGCGCGCTTCCAAGCAGGACTCATGCACCGCGCCTGAGGGGGCGCTGCCGATGGTTTTCACCCACCGGCAACGAGGAGCATGGGGGCCAGAGATACGGAGTCAGTCGTCGTGATCACCATGGGGGTCGTCGGGCTCGGCAAGATGGGCCTCTCCCACCTGTCCATCTTCCGCGCGCACCCTGAAGTCGACCTGGTCGCCGTGTGCGACTCCACCGGCTACGTCCTCGACGTGCTGAGCAAGTACACCGGGCTGCGGACCTACAAGGACCTCAGCGCGATGCTCGCCGCGGAGGAGCTCGATGCGGTGGTCATCGCCACCCCCTCCCACCTGCACGCGCCCATGGTGCGCACGGCCCTCGAGGCCGGCGTCCACGTCTTCTGCGAGAAGCCGTTCACCCTCGACGACGCCGACGGGGAGGCGCTCACCGCGCTGGCCCGCGAGCGCGGCCTGGTCACGCAGGTGGGCTACCACAACCGGTTCGTCGCGGCCTTCGCCGAGCTCAAGCGGCTCATCGACGCCGGCGCCCTCGGCGAGGTGACCCACGTGGTCGCCGAGGCCTACGGCCCGGTCGTCCTGGCTCCCAAGGGCGGCACCTGGCGCAGCCGCCGGGCGTCCGGGGGCGGCTGCCTCTACGACTACGCCGCCCACCCCATCGACCTCGTGCAGTGGTACCTGGGCATGCCGACGAGCGTGGAGGGCAGCCGCCTCAACCGGATCTTCTCCGCGGAGACCGACGACGAGGTGGTGTCGACCCTGATGTACCCGGGCGACGTCACGGCGCAGGTCTCGGTGAACTGGTCGGACGAGTCTCAGCGCAAGATGTCGACCAAGATCAGCGTCTGGGGCACCACCGGTCGCGCGGTCGCCGACCGGCAGGAGGTGCAGGTCTACCTGCGCGACACCGCCTCGGTCCCGGAGGGCTACCGCGCGGGCTGGAACGTCCACTACACGACCGACCTCACCGAGCAGCCGTGGTTCTACCTGCGCGGCGAGGAGTACAGCGCCCAGGCCGCCACCTTCGTCGAGCGGGTGGCGACCCGGACGACCGAGGGCCCCAACGTGTTCAGCTCCGCCGCCGCCACCGACCGCATCCTGTCGATGATCTCGGCCGACGCCCAGGGCACCACGAGCCCCCGCGAGCGGGCGGCCTCAGCCCCGACGGTGACCGCGCACCGCCGCCGACGACTGGCCTTCTGGCGAGGGAGGGCCGCCTGATGGACCGTCTCCTGTTCGGTGACAACCAGTTCTTCGGCGTCAACCACATGTCCGAGGAGAAGGCGCGCAGCCAGCAGATGCGCTTCCAGGACCTCGGGGCGATCATGGAGGTCCTCGACGCCGCCTACGACGAGGGCGTCACGACCTTCATGTGCACCACGCACGACCGCGTCGCGGAGATCTGCGACCTCGTGCGCGCAGACCAGGACCGCTACGCGCGCATGGAGTTCTTCCCCTGCATGCCCTACGCGCACAAGTACGCGAACGCGATGACCGAGGATGGGCCGCTCGGCGCCCTCCGGCGGTTCCTTCCCGACCAGAGCGTCTTCAGCGCCGCTCTGACCGGCACCAAGTCGTTGGCCAGCAAGGACATCGACGGCATCACGCGGCTCCTCATCGACGCCGAGATGTCGATGTTCCGCGGGCTGCGCACTCCCGTGGTCTTCCTCCAGAACGTCGTCGTCGACCTGCTGCTGGGCCTGGGCTTCGACGAGGCGTTCGTCATCTTCGCCGACCACGTGCGCACGCAGTACGACGCGGAGCCCGGATTCATCACCATGAACCTCCCCCTGCTGCTCGACACCCTCGAGCGCCTCGGGATCGACAACCCGATCGTCTGCTCCAACATCAACAAGATCGGGTTCCGGATGCCCGGCGGCCTCGAGGCCTACGAGAGCGCGCTGCGCGACCGTCGCTTCCGGGCGATCGCCATGTCGGTCTTCGCCTCGGGGGCGATCCCCCCGGAGGAGGCCATCGACTGGGTCTGCGCCCAGCCGAACATCGAGTCGATCGTGTTCGGTGCCTCCAGCCGCCGCAACATCGCCTCCACGAGGGCCCTGGTCGACCAGGCCTGGGCCCCGGTCCCGAGGTGAGCTCCACCTTTCGGACGAGTGGCTGGGCGCCCTCCGACACGCAGAATGGAACCACCATGACCCACCATCGCACCCCTGGCGACAGCCGGGGCAGGCCAGGAAGGAGGGGCCGACGATGACCTTGCGCTCCTACCTCCAGATCCTGCTGAAGCGGTGGCGGATCCTCGTCGCGTGCACGGTGCTGGTGCTCGGCGCTGCCGGCACCCTCACCTACCTCACCCCACCCACGTATGCCGCGAACGCGACCGCCTTCGTGTCGATCAGCTCGGCCGGCACGGCCGACGCCTCGATCTACCAGAGCTCGCAGTTCGCCATGCAGCGGGTGAAGTCCTACACCGAGGTGGTCAAGAGCCCCGACGTGCTGCAGCCGGTCATCGACCGGCTCGACCTGCCGATGACGGTGCGTGACCTGCGGCGCGTCGTGACGGCCGACAACCCCGTCGACACCGTGCTCATCACGGTCACCGCCACCGACGGCACGTCGGCCCGCGCCCAGGCCATCGCCAACGCCGTCAGCGACCAGCTCGGCGTGGTCATCGAGCGGCTGGAGACTCCCCGCGAGGGCGGTCAGTCCCCCGTGAAGGTGACGACCACCGTGCCCTCCCAGGCGCCGCAGTACCCCATCTCGCCGCGGATCCCGCTCAACATGGCCCTGGGGCTGCTCGCCGGGCTCGCCCTCGGCGTGATCGTCGCCGTCATCCGGGAGCAGCAGGACACCACGGTCAAGGGCGACGAGCTGGAAGACCTCACCGGCCGCCCGGCCCTGGCCCTGATCGGGCTCAACCAGCAGGTCAAGACGCACCCCCTCATCACCATGCAGGGCCACGGTCGGGGAGTGGAGGAGTTCCGCTCGCTGCGCACCACCCTGCAGTTCGTCGACGTCGACGAGCCGCCCCGCGTCATCGTCATCACCTCGGCACTCGCCTCCGAGGGCAAGACCACCACCGCCTGCAACCTGGCCATCGCCCTGGCCCAGTCCTCCCTGCGGGTCTGCCTCGTCGAGGCCGACATGCGCCGTCCCAACGCCGCGACGCTGATGGGCGTCGACGGCTCGATCGGCCTGTCGAACGTCGTGGCGGGCCAGATCGACCTCGCCGACGCCCTGATGCCGTGGCACCGCGGGTTGCTCACCATCCTCCCGGCCGGGACCACTCCACCGGACCCCACGCGACTGCTGGGGTCGAAGAACATGGCGGCCGTGCTCGCAACCCTGCGCGCCGACTTCGACTTCGTCATCATCGACGCGCCGCCGATCCTGCCGGTGAGCGACGCCGCCGTGCTCGCCCGGGGCGCCGACGGCGCCGTGCTCGTGGCGCGGTACGGCAAGACCCGTCGTGAGCAGCTCACCAGCGCCATCGCCGACCTCGAGGCGGTCAAGGCCCGACTCATCGGCACCGCCCTGACGATGGTGCCCGCCCGCGGCCAGCGTGACCTGCGCGGCCACGACGAGGACTACGCGGCCCTGGCCGCCGTCTCCGAGAGCGACTGGGCGGCCGGCTTGCCCACGGCGGCTGCCGCGGCCGCCGCGGGAGCGACTCCGGCCGGCCGCGGGCCGGCCAGCGGCCCCACCGACCAGGGTGCCGACGACCACGGTGCCGACGACCAGCGCGCCGACGACCACGGTGCCGACCGGGGCGCCGATCGAGGCAGGGACACCATCCCCACCCCGAAGGCCCCGCGGGCGCGGGCCGCCGAGGGCCGCGATGCAGACCGGGAAACCGACGCAGCCCCCGACCGAGACACCGACCGGCGGGGCGACCTCGTCCGGGGCGGGCACCACAACGGCCATCCGGACGAGCTGATCTCGTTGGACCCCAAGGTCATCGGGACCAGCTTCAGCAAGGCGATGAAGCCCTCGGGGCGGGGCAGAGTTCACTGACGTGGCACGCACGGCCACGCTCGGTCAGGCTGGCACGGTCCTCGGGGAGGCATCGGCCAGGCTGGACGCGAACGAGTCCAGGGCCTCGCGCAGCGCCGGAGCGGCCTTGCGGTGCGAGCCGCGATCGCTGTCGGGGTCGAGGATGTCGAGCCCGACCACCTCTTGGTGCCTGGCGAACCGCTTGCGCCAGCCGTGCGGCGGCTCGGGGGGCAGGCTCACCAGACCCCGCATGGCGTTCATCTCCTCGAGCAGCCACATGAGCCGCTCACGGGTGCCCAGCCGCCCGGGTCCGGGCTGCGCGGCGCCCTCGGCGGCCGTGCTCGGTGGCACCGTCGTCGCCTCCGTCGCCATCCGCGCGAGCGCCTCCCTGGCGAGCCCGGCGGCCTCCACGATGGTGAACGTGTGGTCCGCACTCGCGGCGTCGAGGAGCCTGGCGGACCCGCGGAACTTGCGCTCGGACACCAGCACCAGGTCGGCCGCTCGCACGAGCTCGGCCGTGACCTGCTGCGCCCGGTGCGGTCGCATGATGAGGTCGTGGTCCTTGGTGAGCTGCTCGCTGATCTGCGGGCACCACCCGGCTCCGACCTCGGCACGGATGCCGGCCGAGACCACCTGGACCTGCCACTCGCCATGGGCCTGGAGCGCCGACCGGAGCACCGCGGCGGACGCCGGCGCGAGGCACCGGTCGCTCGCGCACAGGACCAGCACCGTCGTCTCCATGGCAGTCACATCCCCGGGGTTTGTCGAGTCCACCCAGTATCGGTCGCCGCAACCGGGACCAGATACCCGCAATGGGGCGAGTTGGCCTGCGTCATCCGGTGGACAAAAGACGCCATKAACACGACAAAACAAGCAAAAGACGCGAGTGGTGACATCGCGCGGTGGCAGCTGTACCTCTGCTGCCTGCTCCTCGTCGCCTGCACCATCCCCTGGCGCCAGAAGACCTACTTCTCCGGTGGACTCGACCCGGTGGTCGCCGGCAAGGGCGTCGTGGGGATGGCAGCCCTGCTGCTGGGGGCCTACCTCGGGCACCGTCGTCGACCCGTGGCCGCCCTGGGCGGACGCACCATCCTCCTGGCCACCCTCTACCTGAGCATCTCGGTGATCGGGGGCTGGGCGGCCGGCACCGCCCTTGCCTCGGTCGTCGTGGCCGTGCGGGTCGCCATGTCCCTGGGGACGGTGGCGTTCCTGCTGCGGGCCGTCGGGCTCGAGCGCCTCGTCCACGCGCTGGTCCGCAGTCTCGGGCTGGTCGCCCTGGTGGCCTGCCTGACCGGCGTGGGCAGCATCGGCTCGGGCCGCTGGGAGGGCGGCCTGCCCCCGTTGGCGCCCAACGAGATCGCCTTCATCTGCGGCGTCGGCCTCGTCTACCTCGTCCACGGCATGATGCACGGCACGGCTGGTCGGTGGGCTCCCGTGGTCGCGGCCGGGATCTTCGGCGTGATGTGGCTGACGGGGTCACGGACGACGACGGCGACGCTCGTCCTCGCGGTGGTCGTCATGCTGCTCCAGGCCAGGACGTTCTCCGTGACCGCCTTCCTGGGCATGGTCCTCGCCGTCCCGGCCGTGGCGTACGTCGTCCTGGGCACGAGCCTGGTCAGCAACCTGCTCCTGCGCGGTGGCGACCAGAACGTGGCCACCCTGAGCTCGAGGACGATTGCGTGGAACGCCGCGATCTCGATGGACGTGTCGACGTTCCAGCGCTGGCTGGGCGGCGGCCTCACGATGAAGCACATCCCGGTGAGCGGTCAGTTCTGGCAGGAGCAGCTCCTCGACAGCAGCTGGGTGTCCGCGCTGGTCCAGACCGGGGTGTCCGGGCTCGCAGTCGTCCTCGTCTGGGTCGTGGGAGCCGTCTGGGGGGCCCTGGTCAGCCCGCGACGGTGGAGGGTGCTCTGGTTGGGGTTGCTGACCTTCATCCTCCCGCGGAGCCTCCTGGAGAGTGGGCTCTTCGACGCCAGCACGACGTTCCTCGTCTTCACGCTGCTCAGCCTGGCCGGCGAGAAGGTGACCCGCCCCTCCCTCTCGACCCTCCCCCTACCGCAGCCGGCCGAGGCCACGCCCGTCCGCCAGCTCGTCCCCGCCAGCTGACCGACGGTCAGTCGGCCGACCGCCCACAGAGGAAGAAGTAGCCCGGCGGGCTCACCGACTCGCGGTCCAGGACCCGGTCCAGCCCATACGCGAGCAGGGTGATTGGGAGCCACGGTGTGAGGACGACCGTGGAGATGACCCAGCGGATCTTCTTCTCGCGGCCCTGGGCCCGCCAGTCCCGCGGACGTCCGACGATGGTGTTGAGGATCTTGGTGCGGACCAGGCCTGACGAGGCGACGAACACTCCTCCGCGGACCCGCACCTGCTCCAGCTCGAGGGCGTGCCGGCCGAGCAGCTGCTCCATCCCCAACGGGGTGAAGCGGTGGTAGTCCATGAAGTCGTGCACCCCGAACATGAAGGGGACGGTCAGGATCAGGTGGCCCCCGGGGCGGAGCACGCGGGAGGCCTCGGCCACGAGCTGCTCGGGTCGCTCGATGTGCTCGAGGACCTCGAGGGCCAGCACGACGTCGACGCTCGCCGTGGCCAACGGCAGGGCGCAGGCGTCGACGACGAGGTTGGTGTTCTCGGTGGGGGCGATGTCGGAGCTCACGTAGAGCACGTCAGGGATCTCGGCCCGGATGACTGGCCTCATGAAGGCCGTGCCCGCACCGATCTCCAGCACGGTGCTCGCCCGCGGTGCCGCGCGCAACCACTCGCGCACGACCTTGCGCATCACCAGCCGCTCGGGCTCGATCCACAGTCGCCAGGAACGATAGGCGTTGCGCCCCAACGTCATCAGCCGCGCGCGATTCACGATCTCGGTCCCCACCTTAGACAGCCTTTCACACCAGGCGTCCTCATGACCCCCAGACGTGAACCACCATCGCGTCCAGGGCGCCACGCGGCATCGGCCATCCGTCGTAGGCTGTCCGTCGAGGGTGGGACGTGGCTCGACCTGCCTCGATCGCACCACCACGAGGCCGACCTGAAGGGGGACACGGGATGTCGTTGGCCGGACGCACCGTGCTCATCATCAATCCCGGCGCCGACGTCTACGGGTCAGACCTCCAGATGCTCGAGTCGGTGACCGCCGTGCGCAACGCCGGCGCCCGGGTCGTGGTGGCGTGCCCCAACTCCGGTCCGCTCGTCGCGTTGCTGGCCTCCCGGGGCGCCGAGGTCAGGATCGGCACCTTCCCCGTGGTCCGCCGGAGCTACCTGTCGCCACGCGGCCTGCTCGGCCTGGGCGTCGAGCTGGCCCGGTCCCTGCCGGCGATGTCGCTGTTGGTCCGCAGGACCCGCCCCGCGGCGATCTACGTGAACACGACGACCATCCCCTGGTGGATCGCCGTGGCGCGGCTGCACCGCGTCCCCGTGCTCTGCCACGTGCACGAGGCGGAGGACAAGGACCGGCGCGCCGTCCTCCGGGCGCTCAACAGCCCCTTGCTGTTCGCCGACCGGGTCATCCTCATCTCACACGCTGCCGCCCAGTCGGTCTGGGGTCTCTTCCCGCGGCTTCGTCGCACGTCCGTGCTGGTCCCGAACGGCGTCCCCGACCGGGCCACCCCTCCGACACCGCCGCCCGGCGACCCGGAGCGGGTCAGGCTGGCCGTCGTCGGTCGCCTCTCGCCACGCAAGGCTCCGCACACCGCGATCGAGACGCTGCGCCTGCTGGTCGCCCGTGGGGTGGACGCCACCCTCGAGGTCGCGGGCTCGGTGTTCCCCGGCTACGAGTGGTACGAACAGCGCCTGCGGGACGACGTGGAGCGCCACGGGCTCGGGCAGCGGGTGACGTTCACCGGCTACGTCTCCCCGTCGTTCGTGGCGTTCGACCGGGCCGACATCGTGCTGGCACCGTCGGTGCGCGAGCCGTTCGGCAACGCCGTCGTCGAGGCCCAGCTGTCCCAACGCCCCGTGGTGGCGGCCGGTGCGGCGGGCCACCTCGAGTCGATCGAGGACGGCGTGACCGGGATCCTCGTCCCCGTCGAGGACGCCGAAGCCATGGCCGCGGCGGTCGTGCGACTCGCCGGCGACCCGGCGCTGTCCGAGCGGATCGGGCACGCTGCGCGCGAGTCGGCCGTGACGAGCTTCGGCATCGACCGCTACCAGGCGAACATCGTCGAGGCCATCACCGGGTGCCTCGACGACGACCTGCCCGACCCCCGCACACAGGAGTGATGGGCGGGAGAGTCGTGTCTCCCGCCCATCACCCCAACTGTTGCCCTACGGCTGCAGGGGCCCGACCCACCACTCGTCGACCCCGAACACCACCGGGCCGTTGGTCGAGCTGCCGCTGAGGTAGGCGTACAGACCCGCCGAACCCGCAGCCTGGAACCCGGTCGTGTTGTCGGTCGTCGTGAGGCTCCACGCCGCCGGCTCCGTGGTGCCGACCTTCCACACCTTGACCCGCAGGGTCGTCGGTCCGGCGCCGCTCGACTGCAGGCGCACCCGCAACGAGTCACCGGCTCCGTAGGTGACCCCAGCCAGGTTCGCGCTGGTGAGCACCGTCTCGGCACCACTCTGGTTGCGTGTCAGCCAGACCGTCACGGCACCGCCCGCGGCCATCCGCACCTTCGCGCGGTAGTCGACCGTGGCGCTGACGCGCCGACCGATGATGCTGACGTACTGGCCACCACCAGTGGGCACCTTGTCCGTGGTCAGCAGGGTCGTGACCTCGGTGCTCGAGCTGCTGACGCTCGGCAGGTATGCCGCGTAGCCGTCACCGGCGTTGAGGCTCACCCTGCCGAGACCACCGGAGACCGACCACCGCGTGGCCGGGCCACCGATCGTCCAGGCTCCGCCGACGTCGGCCGTGCCCCAGCCACCGGTCACGGTCCGACCGAAGTCGTCCCGAGCGAAGACCGTCGGAGCCGTCACCGTGACCGAAGCGGTCTCGGTGTCCGTCCCGCCACGGTTGTCCGTGACGGTGAGGATGACGGTGTAGGTGCCCGCCGCGGCATACGTGTGGGTGGTCGTGGCGCCCGAGCCGTTGGCGGTCAGGTCACCCCAGCTCCACGAGTACGACGAGATGGTGCCGTCCGGGTCGGTCGACGCCGAGCCGTTGACCGAGGTGGTCAGGGCGTTCTCGGAGTGCGTGAACGACGCGGTGGGCGGCTGGTTCGGCGGCGCCGTGACGGTGACGGACGCCGTCTTGCTGTCGGTCTTGCCGCCGTTGTCCGTGACGGTGAGGGTCACCGAGTAGGTGCCGGCCGTGGCATACGTGTGGGTGGTCGTGGCGCCACTGCCGTTGGCCGTGGCGTCACCCCAGCTCCACGCGTAGGTCAGGGGGCCGGCCTCCGGGTCGGAGGACCCCGTGCCGTCGAAGGCCACCGACAGGTCCGTCACGGTGGACGTGAACGCCGCCGTAGGAGCCTGGTTGTCGACCACGGTCACCGACGTCGTGAGGCTGTTCGTCGCSCCGTCGTTGTCGGTCACSGTGAGCGTGATCGGGTAGGTACCSGCCGTGGCATAGGTGTGGCTGGCCGTGGCCGAGGCACCCGTGGTGGCCGGTGACCCGTCACCCCAGTTCCAGCTRTAGGACGCGATGGTGCCGTCCGGGTCGCTGGAGGTGCCACCGTTGACCGACACCGCSAGGWMGTTCTCGGTGTGGGWGAACGCTGCCGTGGGCGSCTGGTTGGGGACGTTGCCGCCACCGAGTGCGAAGTGCTGCGAGGCCGCGCTGGCCGGGAGCACGGAGGAGTAGACCGCGACCTCGTCGATGGTGCCGTCGAGGAACGGGCTGCAGCAGCCCCAGTGGTTGTCGCCGCCGACCCGCCAGAACCCGTCGTACGCCTGGGCGTCCGTCTGCCCGTTGGTGCCGACGAGGCCACCGTCGAGGTAGAGCTTCATGCCGTCGGTGTTGCTCTGGGTCGCCATCACGTGGTGCCACTGGCCGTCGTTGACGGCGTTGGGGGTGGTGATGGTGTTGGTGAAGCCGGTCCAGACCCCGAAGGTCAGCGTGCCGTCGTTGCTGATGTAGATGTGCCGGTCGTAGCAGCCCGAGGTGCCGGTCTGCGAGCAGCCGAACCCGAGGATCTTCCCGCCGTTGGTGCTCGTGGTCTTGAACCACGCCTCCAACGTGTAGTTGTGCGGGTTGCTGTACTGCTGCGCCGAGGCCACGAAGCCGTCGGTGCCGTTGAAGGCCACGGCCTTGTTGGTGGCTCCGTCGAACGCGCCGGGCACGCCCTGGGTGTAGCCACCCTGGTAGATGCCGTTGGACTCGTTCGGACCGGAGTCCTTGGCGGTGGCGTTGGTGTCACCCAAGCGCCAGTACAGGTCCGGGTTCGCGTCCCACACCGCTTGTCCGTACGCGTCGCTCGGACGGGTCGGGACGTTGAGCGTGCGACCGCTTGCCGTGTAGTGCGACTGCACCGTGGTCAGCGGGATGGCCGTCGGGTAGATGGCCACGTCGTCGATGTCGCCGGCGAAGTACGGGTTGCCGCTCCACGGGCTGTCACCGCCCACGCGCCAGTAGCCCGAGTAGGCCTGTCCGACCGAGGTGCCGGCGTTGCGACCGATCCGCTTGCCGTCGACGTAGAGGGTCACGCCGGACGGGTCGAGGGTGCCGACCGCCTGGTGCCACTGCCCGTCGTTGAGCGAGTTGGGCGAGGTGACCGTGAAGAAGCCGTCGTGGTAGATGCCGAAGGCGATCCGGCCGTCGGGCTCCATGTAGATGTGCCGGTCGTAGTTGGACGACGTGCCGGTGTTGGCGTTGCCGAAGCCGACGATCTTGCCGCCGCTGGTGGTGGTGGTCCGGAACCACGACTCGACGCTGAACACGTCGGGGCCCGGGATCGGTGAGGGAGTGGCACCGAAGCCGTCGCTTCCGCCGAAGGTGGTCGCCTTGTCGGTGTCACCGAGGATGGCCCCGGAGGCGCCACGGGTGTAGCCGCCGCTCATGGTCAGGTCGTCGAAGCCGACCCAGTCGTACGAGTTCCCCGAGGGCTCACCAAGCCGCCACAGGTGGCTGGCGCCGTCGTCGATGACCGTCTGCGCGTAGGCACTCGGCGACCCGCTGCCCACGGTGACGGTGTTGGAGACGGGGCCCCACAAGATGTTCCCGCTGGGGTCGGTGATCCGCACCTGGTACCGGTGCGTCGACCCCGCCGCGAGGTTCTTGTCGGTGAAGCCCATGGCAGGGAGGGTCCAGAAGTTGGAGTCGCCGGTGGTCGAGTAGACCCACGTGTTGTTGTCACGCAGGACGTCATAGGTCAGTGTGTGGTCGTCCATGTCCCACGCCGAACCCCAACTGACCCGGGCCGTGCCCGCCGAGAACGACACCGCGTTGGTGGCCGGGGTCGGGGTGGCCGGCACGGTGGAGTAGGTGGGGCCAGACTTGTTCGGCGCCCCGGACCGCGCGCGGAAGCGCACGAGGCCCTGCTGGGCAACGTTGTTGACGCGCGGGAACTCGCCGCCATAGACGACCCACTGGCCGTCGCTCGAGGCGTCGACGGCCCAGGCCGCCTGCCCAGCGCTGGTGTAGGAGCCGAACGCGAAGTTCGGGTACCAGTGCAGCAGCTTGGCGTAGGCGACACCGACCAGCCCGTTGCGGCTGGCCCAGCCGTACACGTCGTCCCTCGTCGAGAAGTCGGTCGCGTGCGAGTACTGTGCCGCGGCCTTCTGCCAACGCACGCGGGGGTTGGTGTCGGTCCACCCATTGACGACGGTGCAGTCGTGCTGGTGCGACGCGTTGTAGAGCACCTCGCCTGCCGGCGCGATGTCGTAGGTGTCGCCGAGGCAGTCATTGGCCCAGTTGATCTGGCCCGTGATGGGGTCGATCGCGAACGTACCCTCCCAGTCGGCGGTTCCGTTCTGCGTGAAGCTGTATGCGGTGCCGTAGATCTGCGTCCCGTCGGCTTTGAGGGACGTGATGGCTCCGTCGGCGCCCGCGTCTCGGATCCTCTCCTGTGCAGGCCAGGGGTTCACCGCGCCGGTGGACGCCATCAGCGACCCCATGCCGTAGGCCGGCTGACCAGCGAGCGTGGTGAAGGAGCCGGCGGGGATGACGCGGGTCAGGTCGGGCGACATCGTCATGGCCCAGACGTAGCCGCCGGCGGCGGCGGGGGCCCAGCTGGACATGGCGCCTGTGCTGACCGAGAAGGCCGCCAAGCGGGTCCGGGCGACGCCGTTCGCTGACGTGAAGTTGCCCCCGACGAAGATGGTCGTCGGGGTGATGCCGAGCCCGCGCACCTGCCCGCCGACGTTGGGTGGAACGAAGYCGCCGCCGGCCACGAGGGAGCCGTCGGCCGGGTTGAGGGCCGCGAGGTGACCGCGGGCCGTGCCGTTGACGCTGGTGAAGTCACCGCCGACCCAGAGGCGGCTGCCGTCGGCGGCGGCTCGGATCACCAGGCCTTGGGCGTTCAGGGTCGGGGCGAAGGTGGGGACCCTTGCTCCGGTGGAGAGCTGGTAGGCGAAGATGTTGTTGGCGACGACCTCACCCGCGCCGCCCGCGGCCACCCCCGGGGGCCGAGCCCTGGTGAAGGAGCCCGTGACGTAGACGGTGTCCCCGATGATGGCCTGGCTCCAGACGACGCCGTTGATCTGCCAGGTCGGCAGGGCGTCTGCCGAGACCGTCGACGGTGGCGGAGGCGGAGGGTCTGCCGCCTGCGCGGCCTGCGTGGGCACGACGACACCCAGGACAGCCAGCGCCGTCACCACCGCCCCCACCCCGACGGTGCGACACCACCGAGCTACTGGTCCACGTCCCATGACACCCTGCCGTTCTCCCGCGCCGTCGCGGGCTCTTGCGTGAAGTGGTGCAGATTTCAGTTGCGAGGGCCGACCCAGAGGTCGTCCAGGCCGTAGCCGACAGGACCGTTGGTGGTGCTGCCGCTCAGGTAGGCGTACAAGGCGATGTAGCCGGGTGCCTGGATTGCCGCCGCGCTGTCCGTGGCGGTGAGGGTCCAGGCGGTCGGCTCAGTGGTGCCGGCCTTCCAGATCTTCACGCGCATGGTCGTGGGGTTGGTGCCGTAGGTCTGGAGCTTCACCTGCATCCGGTCGCCGGCGTTGTACACCAGGCCGGGGACCGTGAGGCTCGTGAGGACCGTCTCCGTCGCGGACTCGTTGCGGGTCAGCCAGACCGCCGTCGAGCCGTCGGCGGCGAAGCGGATCTTCGCCCGGTAGTCGGCGGTGGTGGTCACCCGTCGACCGATGATGCTGATGTACTGACCGCCACCGGTCGGGACCTTGTCGGTCGTGACCGCGAGCTCGAGCTGGCTGTCACTGCTCGAGATGCCCTGCAGCGAGGCGGTGTAGCCGTCACCGGCGTTGAGGCTGACCCGGCCGAGGCCTCCGGAGACCGACCACCGGGTGGCCACGCCGCCCAGGGTCCAGGGGCCACCGGTGTCGGCGCTGCCCCAGCCCGAGGCGAGGGTGCGGGAGAAGGTGTCCTGCGCCAGCGCGACGAGCGAGACCACGGTGACGCTGCGGGACAGGGTGCCGGTGGCGCCCTGGTCGTCGGTCACGGTGAGCCGCACGGTGTAGGTGCCGGCCGCGGCATACGAGTGGCTCGCGGTGGCGCCGGACCCGTCCGGGGTGCCGTCACCCCACTGCCACGCGTACGAGGCGAGGGTGCCGTCCGGGTCGGACGATGCGGAGCCGTTGACGGACAGGGCGAGGAAGTTCTCCGAGTCCGTGAACGAGGCGGTGGGAGCCTGGTTGGCCGTCACCGTCACCGAGGCCGTCTGGGTGGCCGTGGCACCGTCGTCGTCCTTGACGGTCAAGGTGACCGAGTAGGTGCCGGCTGCGGCGTAGGTGTGGCTGGCCGTGGCGCCGGAACCGTTGGCGGTGCCGTCACCCCAGCTCCAGTCGTAGGACACGATCGTGCCGTCCGGGTCGGTGGACGCGGAGCCGTTGACCGACATCGCGAGGAAGCTCTCGTTGTGGCTGAACGACGCCGTCGGCGGCACGTTGGGCGCCTCCGACACGACGACCGACCGGCTCGAGGTGCCCGTCAGGCCCTGGGCGTCGGTGACCGTGAGACCGACGGTGTAGGTGCCGGCCGCGGCATACGTGTGGGTGGCCGTGGCGCCGGAACCGTTGGCGGTGCCGTCACCCCAGCTCCACGCGTAGGACGAGATCGGGCCCTCGGCGTCGGACGACCCGGATCCGTTGACGGACAGGGTGAGGAAGTTCTCCGAGTCCGTGAACGAGGCCACCGGAGCCTGGTTGGGAGCGACCGTCACCGAGGCCGTCTTGGTGGCCGTCGCGCCGTCGTCGTCCGTGACGGTGAGCGTCACGGTGTACGTGCCACCCGCCGCGTAGGTGTGGTTGGCGGTCACGCCGGAGCCGGCCGGGGTGCCGTCGCCCCAGTTCCACGCGTAGGTGGAGATGGTGCCGTCGGCGTCGGTGGAGCCGCTGCCGTCGACCGCAAGGGCGAGGAAGCTCTTCGTCGAGGTGAAGGCCGCGGTCGGGGGCTGGTTGACCGCCACCTGGCCGGTGGCCTCGTAGTGGGCGCGGACCTGGGCACCGGTGAGAGCGGTCGGGTAGACCGCCACCTCGTCGATCTCGCCGGCGAAGTAGTTGCTCTGGGTGCCGCCGAAGGTGCGGTCGCCGCCGAGACGCCAGTAGCCGACGAAGTTCTGCGCGTCGGTCGCCGCGCCGGAAGCCGCCAGCACTCCGTCGACGTAGAGCTTCATGCCATCGGCGCCCTGGGTGGCCACCACGTGGTGCCACTGCCCGTTGTTGTATGCGGTGGTCGTCGCCGCGAGCGTGCGCACGGCGCCGTTGGTGGCGAACTGGAGGCGACCGTTGTTGAGCATGACGACCTCACGGTCGTAGGACGTGCTCAACCCCGTGGTGGCGTTGCCGAACCCGATGATCTTGCCGCCACGGGTGGTCGTGGTCTTGAACCACGCCTCCGTGGAGTAGGTCTTCGGGTTGTTCCACGCCTCCTTGGCCACGACGAGACCGCTCGACCCGTTGAAGGTCGCGTCACGTAGCGGCGTGCTGGCGGGCGAGCCGCTCGCGGTCAGGGAGACGCCGGTGACGATGGTGCCGTCCTGACCGGACGCCGAGGAGTCGGCGGCGGTCGAGCCGGACGTCTCGTTGAGGCGCCAGTAGAAGTCGGGAGACGAACCCGTCACCGCGGCCGCGTAGCTGTCGGTCGGGGTGGGCGAGGTCCACGCCGCCGCCCGGCCCGAGGCGAGGTACTGCGCCTGGATCTGCGACTGGGTGAGCACGGCCGGGAAGACCGAGACCTCGTCGATGGTGCCCGCCAGCCCAGCGTTGGCGGGGCGGTTCGGCAGGCTGGAGGTCTGGTCGGCGAGGAGCCGCCAGAAGCCTTGGAACGTCGCCATGCTGACCGGCGCCTGGTCACGGCCGACGCGTCGGCCGTCGACGTAGAGCGAGATGCCGTCGGCACCCGCCGTGGCGGTCACGAGGTGCCACTGGCCGTCGTTGACGGTGCGCGTGCTGGTGACCGAACGGGTCGTCGCGTTGGTGGTCGCGAACGCGATCCGGTTGCTGCTGTTGACGTAGAGCACCAGGTCGTTGGACGTGCTGTTGTTGGTCTGGCTGGTGCCGAACCCGATGATCCGCCCACCGGAGGTGCTGGTGGTCTGGATCCAGGCCTGCACCGTGGCCTCGGCCGGGTGGCTCTCGGCGTACGTGGTGTAGAGCTTGGGGGTGGTGCCGCCGGCCGAGCGCACCGCGGCGTCACCGGCGGTGGCGCCGGCCTGGCCGAACGTCACGCTGGTCGAGGTGCCGTCGCCCGCACCCACGGAGTCGAGGATCGCGGGACCCGCGTCGTTCAGCCGCCAGTGGTGCAGCGGGCTGTTGGCCCGCACGGCGTCGAGGTAGGCGGGAGTCGGGTCGGAGGACACCGTCACCGGAGCCGTCGCGAGGCTCCACTGGACGTTGCCGTCCTTGTCCTTCGCCCGCACCTTGTAGGTGTGCGTGGTGCCGGGTGCGACTCCGGTGTCGGTGAAGCTCAGGCCCGGCAGGGTCCAGAAGTTCGACGCCGACGAGAAGTTGCCGATGGTTGACCCACCGTCGCGGTAGACGTCGTACTGGAGGACGGAGTCGTCACGGTCCCAGACGCTCTTCCAGAAGAGCTTGACCCGGCCGGCCTCGGTCGACGTCGCGACCGGGTTGAAGGCGGCGGTGTAGATCGGCTTGGACAGCCGGGGAGCCGAGGCCGGCACGGCGAACCGCACCAGACCCTGCTGGGCGACACCGTTGACGATCGGGAACTCCCCGCCGAACGCCGCATACGTGCCGTTGCCGGTGACGGACCAGGCCGCCTGCTTCTCGGCCGTGAAGTTGCCGAACTCGAAGTCGGGGAACCAGTGCAGGATCCCGGCGTAGGGGAAGCCGCGGAAGTCCCAGCCGTAGGCGTCCTTGGTCGTGATCATGCCGGTCGGGAAGGTCGGCGCGGCCAGGGCCTTCTGCCAGCGCGACCGCGGGCTGGTGTCGGGGAAGGAGCCGACGACGCTGCAGTCGTGCTGGTGGGCCACGCTGTAGAGGACCTGGTTCATGGCCCAGGTGCTGTAGTTGTCACCGAGGCAGTCGTTGATCCAGTTGATCGCGCCGGTGTTGGGATTGGCCGAGAAGGTGCCCTCGAAGGCGGCGCCGGAGCCGAACGCGTAGCCGGACCCGAAGACCTGGGTGCCGTCCGTGGACAGGCTGGTGATGCCGCCGTTGAGACCAGCGGTGCGGATCGTCGCGTTCGCGGCCCACGGCAGGACGGCTCCGGTGCCCGCGTCCACGGCCCCCATGCCGTAGGCCGACACCCCGCTCAGCTGCTCGAAGGAGCCACCGAGGATGACCCGGCTGTTGTCGGGGGACATGATCATCGCCGAGACGATGGCGTTGGAGCCCTGCGCCAGGGGTGCCCACGGGAGGACGTTGTTGCTCGTCGGCGAGAACGCGGCGAGGCCCGAGCGGGTCTGCGCGCCCGCTGAGACGAACGAGCCACCGACGTAGACGGTGGAGGCGGTGGTGGCGAACGCGCGCACCTGGCCCCCGACGTTGGCCGCCCAGGGGAGCAACGAGTTGTCCGCGGTCGAGAAGGCAGCCACGTGAGCGTGGCTGATGCCGTCGACGGTGGTGAAGTCGCCACCGACGTAGACCGTCGAGCCGTCCGGTGAGGCGGCGATGGCCAGGGCCTGGGCGTTGAGCGAGTGGTTGAACGACGCGACGGGGTTACCGGTGGTGACGTCGTACGCGAAGATGTTGAGGGCCGGGACCTCCCCGGGTCCTCCCGCCGCCACACCAGGCGGGCGGGCCGCGGTGAAGTTGCCGGCGACGTAGACCGTGTTGCCGACGATGACCTGGTTCCACACGACGCCGTTGATCTGCCACGTGGGCAGCGCGTCGGCGGTGACCGTCGGGGGGAGGGTCGGGGTCGGCGCCGGGTCGGCCGCCTGGGCCGCTCCCCCGGTCAGCGTGGTCCCTGCCACCAGGAGCGCCGTGGTTGCGACCACAGCGCCGGCACGGCGGAGCAGACCGCCAAAAGCCTCAACGTGCATGGTGGACTGCCTTTCCAAGGGGAGCATCGGGTGCGCTGACCAGGAGGTCACCGGCTGTGGTGATGGGGGTGGTGGGGGTGTCGGCCTGGGCCACCTGCTCCGCGAGCAGGGATGACTGCTCGCGCAGCATGGGAGCCAGGACGACCGAACGGGTGATGAGGCCGCCCACGACCGGACCGACGGCCAGGACGAAAGGCGTTGCCTCGTGGGGCAACCGGACGGCCAGGAGGCCACCGAGCGTGGCGAGCGAGACGAAGCCGTCGGTGAGCCGGACGGCGAGGGCCGCACGCTGACGGCCCCGGGCGGCAGCAAGGCTGACGTAGGGCTGCAGCGTGGCGGTCGCGGCGGCATACACGGCCCAGCCGAGGACCGTGACGGCCGGGAGGGTGAAGGAGCCGCCGGTCACCCACGGACCCACCAGCGGGGCTGCGGCGAACAGGAGCACGCCGAGGGCGAGCGCACCTCCGGCCAGGGCCATCGAGCTCCGGGAGGCCCGCGTGACCAGGGCGCGCAGGGGGAGCGAGCGGTCGCGGGCGTAGGAGGCCAGGAGGTAGGAGCCGATGCCCTGGATGGCGAGGAGGGCGGGGGCGACGTAGATGCGGGCCGCCTCGACCTCGCCGAGCGCGGCGGTGCCCGCCGCGGCCACGACGAGGACGCGCATGGCGGTGAAGACGCCCGGGTTGACCGACACCTGCGCACCGCGCCATCCACCGAAGGAGGCGACTTCGCGGATCCGGGCACCCCGCAGGGACACCAGGGCGCGCTCGCGCGCGGGGGCCGACGCGACGGCGACGACCAGCCCGGCGAGCTGGCCCGCGGCGATCGCCAGGAAGAAGGTGCCGAGGGTGACGCTGCCGACGACCGAGAGCACGACGAGCGCCAGCATCACGACCACGAGGGCGACCGAGTCGACGGCGACGAGGCGCCAGAACCGCAGCGTTGCCATCAGCAGGCGGCGAGCCACCTCCTCGAGCTGGAACAGCGCGGCGGCCACGATGAACCAGCCCGCCTGGGCCGGCTCGAGGACCCCGAGGGCCCAGAGGGTGACACCGGCCACGCCCGGCCCGACCAGGGCAAGCACGCCCGCCCACCACTGGAGACCGGCGCGGATGCCCCGGTCCTGACGGTCGAGGACGGTGAGGGCGTCGCCGACGAACCCGCTGGTCACCGCCGTGGTCAGGATGATGACCCCGAGGCACAGCGCGAGCTGGCCGAGGCCGCGTGCACCGAGCAGGTGGGCCGCGGCCACCTGCAGCCCGAAGCTCGCCGTCGCCTGCCACACCTGGGCCACGAGGGCCCCGGAGGCATGCGACGAGGCGAGCGACCGGAGTCGCGCGCGTCGGGGAAGGGCGGCTCGGGTCACTTGGCCACGACCGCACCCGTGTAGGTGGCAGAGGTGTGCAGGCCGTCGAAGTCGACGACCATCCGGACGCTGCCCAGCTGCTTGGTGGGCACGGCGAACGCGTAGAGGGCGATGGCCGAGGCGCCGGGCTTGACCACACCCGAGAAGTCGTAGGTGCCCGCGCTCGCCGTGTAGACCGGCGCGGCCAGCTGGCTCGTGGCACCGTAGGTCGTGGTCACCACGACCTGGTCGAGGTTGACCGCCTTCGCGGAACCGTTGGTGAGCTTCACCGTGAAGCGGACGTACTCGCGCCCCGCCATGACTCCCGGCCCGTGACCGGTCTCGACACCCTTCTCCGCCTTGGTGATCACCAGGCTGACGCCGTCGGGGTAGGTGACGGGCGCGGTGAACCGGGCAGCAGGGGCGCTCACCGATGGCGTGGTCGGCTGGCCGACCCGCTTGACCTTGGCGACCGACGCGACCGGCTGGGGCAGCGGCGGGGCCATCGTGGTCGGGGTGGTCTCGGTGTCGGGGGTCTCGGTGGGCGCGGACGAGCTCGACGACGTGCCGGGCGTGGAGGCCAGGGCCTGACCGCTGCCGCCACAGCCGGAGAGGCTGGCGGCGGCGAGGGCGAGACCTGCCAGGGCGGCTGCGAGACGGAGGCGCGACGACATCAGTAGGCACCCTTTCCACGGAGGACCGCGCGAGCGGTGCGGACGATGATCTGGAGGTCCAGCAGGAGCGACCAGTTGTCGACGTACCAGAGGTCGAGCCTCAGCGACTCGTCCCACGACAGGTCGCTGCGCCCGCTGACCTGCCACAGGCCGGTCAGGCCGGGGCGGACCCGGAGGCGGCGGACCGCGTCGGACTCGTAGCCGGCGACCTCGGACGGCAGCGGGGGCCGCGGGCCGACGAGGGACATCTCGCCGCGCAGGACGTTGACCAGCTGCGGGAGCTCGTCGAGCGAGTAGCGCCGCAGGAGCGTCCCCACCCGGGTGACGCGGGGGTCGTGGCGCATCTTGAACAGCACCGTGTTGCCGGCGTCGGCGGCGTCGGCGAGCTGCTCCAGGCGCTGCTCGGCGTCGATCCCCATGCTGCGGAACTTGAGCATGCTGAAGGTCTCGCCCCGAGCCCCGACCCGGGTCTGACGGAAGAGCACGGGGCCCGGGGAGTCGAGGCGGATCGCGACGCCGATGGCCACGAGGACCGGCAACGCCACGATCGTGAGGGCGAGGCCCAGGCACCAGTCGCCGACCCGCTTGACCACCCGGCGGGCGCCGGACATCGCGGGCCGCTCCACGTGCAGCAGCGGCATGCCCGCGGCCGGGCGGATGGACAGACGAGGACCGGCGACGTCGAGCAGGCCGGTCGCGACCACGAGGTCGACCGCGCGCTCCTCGAGCGACCAGGCGAGTCGGCGCAGTGCCCGGCCGCTGAGGTCGGGGTCGGCCGACACTGCCACGACCTCGGCGTTGAGCAGGTCGATGGCGTGCAGCGCCTCCTCCGGGTAACCGAAGACCGGGATGCCCTCGACCTCGGAGGAGAAGTCACCGCCGTTGGTGATGCCCGAGACGCAGGCACCGACGACGTGCATGCCCTCCCCGGGCGCCTGCTGCAGCTGGCGGATCATCGGACCGACCGTGCGGACGTTGCCGATGACCACGGTGCGCTGGCTGTCGAGACCGTTGGTGCGGCGCCGCAGGAGGGAACGCCGCAGGAGGTTGCGGGCGACGAGCCCGAGGACCATCAGCATCGGCACGACGACCAGGACGAGGCCGCGCGCCAGCTCGAAGTGCAGCACCCACGAGCTGAGGACCGCGACGCCCCCGAGGCTGAGCGCGGCCCGCGCGACGGAGCGGTACTCGTCGGTGGTGATGCCGAGGTAGCGCTGCTCGTAGCCGTGGAAGAACTGGAGCATGAGGATCCACACACCGGGCAGGAGCAGCGCGACGCCCCATCGGACGGACGCGGGGGCGGCGCCGACGGGGAGGACGATCGCGGCCGCGGAGGTGAGCAGGGCCGTGGCGGCGTCGGCCAGCAGGGCGCGACGGCGGTAGCCCACGTGCCAGGGGCGCGTGGGCCTGGCGCCCGGCGACGTGCGACCGCGCGACGTGTGACCGCGCGCCGAACTACCTCGTGGCGCGGGACGCGGCGCAGCCGCCCCCGTGCGCTTCCGCACCCATTCCGCCCGTGCTGACGAAACGGACTTTGCCCCCGCAAGATCCGTCATGGCTACTCCCCTAGACCGCTCAGCGCCTGAAGGTAACTCCCAAGTGGACTTACCGAAGTGCCCTCATTGAGAAGACGTCCTCAGGCTCTGGAAATGCTGTCACCGCAGGGGAATCCGCACATACGATCACGGGGCTAGGCCAGACAACCTCACCTTGACTACGGGGTATGCCGTACCCCTCTCCACCGTTTGGGGGAGAAGGTGGTGTCGTTCAGGGCGAGATGGGTCCGGTTGGGTGCAGGAGACCCTCAGACCGGCGAGTGGAACTTCTGCTGGGCCGCGACGAGCCCCTCCGTCACGACCATCTCGGCGGCGTCGGCGGCGTCCCCGATGAGGAACGGGAGCTCCTTGCGCTCGGTCGTCCCGAAGTCCCGCAGCACGAAGTCGGCGGCGTCCATCCGCCCCGGGGGCCGCCCGATGCCGACCCTGACCCGGAGGTAGTCCTTGGTGCCCAGGGCGGAGCTGATCGAGCGCAGGCCGTTGTGGCCGCCCTCTCCCCCGCCCTTCTTCAACCGGACGTCACCGGCCGGGATGTCGAGCTCGTCGTGGATGACGAGGAGTCGGTCGACCTCGACCGAGAAGAATTTCATCAGCGCCTTGACCGGACCGCCCGACTCGTTCATGTAGGACGAGGGCACCGCGACGACAGCAGCGGGGCCGGGTGCGCCACCGGGCAGCAGACCGATCCGCACCGTGGCGGCAGCCGCCCGGGCCTTGTGGGAGGTGAGCTTGGCGCCGGCTCGCGAGGCGAGCTCGTCGACGACCATGGCGCCGACGTTGTGCCGGTTCCCGGCGTACTTGGGGCCGGGGTTGCCCAGGCCCACCAGGAGCCAGGTGCCGTCGTCACTCACGGGGCGCAAGTATGCCGGAAGGCCAGGTCCCCCATGACACTGCTCAGGGGACCTGGCCTTCCGGCATACACGGGTGAGCGGGACTCAGGCGTCCTCGGACCCGGCCTTCTCGCCCTCGGCGGTGTCGCCCTCGGCAGCAGCCTCGCCGCTCTCGCCCTCGGTGCCCTCGGCGTCGCCGGGCTCCTCGTGCTCGATGCCGGCCTCGGCCTCGGCCTCCGCCATCTCGGCGTCCAGCGCCTCCTGCGAGATCTGCTGGGTGATGTTGACGACCAGGGTCTCCTCGTCGACGACGAGGGTCGCGCCGGACGGCAGCTCGAGCTCGGACGCCTTGATCTGCGTGCCGGCCTCGAGGCCCTCGACGGAGACGACGATGTTCTCCGGGATGTGGGTGGCCTCGACCTCGAGCTGGATGGTCTGGGCGTCGACGGTGACGACGGTCTCCGGCGCAGCCTCGCCCTCGACGTGGACCGGGACGTCGACGGTGACCTTCTCGCCCTTGCGGACGACGACGAGGTCGACGTGCTCGATGACGGGCTTGATCGGGTCGCGCTGCACGTCCTTGGCCAGGGCGAGCTGCTCCTTGCCGTCGATGACGATGGTCAGGAGCGCGTTCGCGACCTTGAGCGCCATCATCGTGTCGTGACCCGGGAGGGTGATGTGCACGGGCTCTGCGCCGTGGCCGTACATGACGGCGGGGATCTTGTGGTCACGGCGGATCTTGCGGGCAGCGCCCTTGCCGAACTGCGTGCGCGTCTCAGCGACGAGCTTGTTGTCAGACACGGATATCTCCTGTGCGGTGGGGGACTCGAGGATGCGGTGGGCCTCGACGCGGGGCGCAGCACGGAGACCACACCGCGTCGAATTACGGACGTGACCGGCCCCCAGGTGATGGCAGCCGTGCAGTGTCCCTCGCCGAGGCAACCCCGAGAGTCTAGGCGACGCCTGCGGGGAGTGGGAAATCCGCGCCCTCGAGCTCGTCGCTGCGCTGCTCGGTGCGGGCCCGGCGCAGCTCGCCGAGCCGGACGGCGACCACCCCGGCGACGATGCAGACGCCCCCGGCCAGCTGCATGAGCCCGGGGAGCTCGTCGAGCAGCACCCAGGCGAAGAGGACCGCGAAGAGCACCTCGGTGAGGCCGACGAACGAGGCCACCGTCGAGCCCAGCATCCGTGCGGCCGTCACCCCGAGGAGGTATGCCGCGGCGGCGGCGACGAGGGCCAGCTCGCCGATGGCGACCCACCAGGGGGCCTGCCCACCCATCAGGGCGACGTCGCTGGAGGCGAACCGCAGGGGGACGACGCCGACCGCGCCCAGGAGGGCGAGGACGACGGACCCGGCACCCAGGCCGAGCCCCGCCAGCGCCACGGGCGGCAGGTTGCTCTCCTCCGCCGCCAGGACGAAGAAAGCCGCGAGCCCGGTGGCGGCGACCAGGCCCCAGGCGACGCCGACGAGGTCGGGACGGGTCTGGCCGGAGAGGTCGAGCACGAGCACCAGCCCCAGGATCGCGAGGACCACGCCGAGACCGGTCAACGCACTCGGGGCGCGGCGGGTGCGCACCCAGACCCAGAGGACGACGAGGACGACGCCGAGGTACTCGAGGAGGAGGGCGACCCCGACGTCGAGCCGCTGCACCGCGTAGAAGTAGGCCACCTGGCACCCCGCCACGGCGACCGCGCCGTAGGCGAGGATCGTCAGGAGGTTCGCGCGCACGAGTGACCACCGTCCCCGCAGCGCCAGCACGGTCGGGACCGCCAGCACCAGGGTCGCCCCGGACACGCGGAGCAGCACGATCGCACCGGAGCTCCAGCCCTCGACCAGCAAGGACTTCGCGAAGGGGCCACTGCTTCCGAAGGTGGCGGCGGAGGCCAGCGCCAACCAGAGGCCCAGGCCTCGGTGGCCCTTCCAGCGCGCAGTCATCCCATCGGTCCTTCCGCCCGACCCAGCTTTCGCCGAGCCGCAGCCTGTCATTGGTCAAACGACTTATACTCATGACGTTAGCGAGCGATCGGGTCAGGAGTCAAGATGCTGTTTGCCCATGACACGGAGGTGGCGCTGCGCGCTGCCGCCGCCCTGGTCAACACCGCCGCGACCCTGCCCACCGACACCGAGGACCTCGCCACCGTCGCCGACCTCGACGAGTTCGTGCGCGACTGGGAGTGGACCGGGTCGCACACCGGGGAGCCGGCCGAGCTGGAGGCCGTGCGCGCGCTCCGCCCGCGGCTGCGGCGGCTCTGGACCTCCGACGCCGAGGAAGCCGTCGCCCTCGTCAACGAGCTGTTGGCCGACGCCGGCGCGCTCCCCCAGCTCGTCCGGCACGGCCAGTGGTCCTGGCACCTGCACGCCACCCCGCCCGAGGCCCCGCTCGCCACCCGCATGGCCGTGGAAGCCGCCATGGCGATGGTCGACGTGATCCGCGCCGACGAGCTCGCCCGGCTCCGGGTGTGCGCGGCGGACGACTGCGAGGACGTGGTGGTCGACCTGTCCAAGAACCGCTCGAAGCGGTTCTGCGACGGCGGCTGCGGCAACCGCGCCAACGTCGCGGCATACCGAGCCCGCCAGCGACAGCACTAGGCGTCCGCAGGCAAACGGTCGTCCCACTCCGCGCGTGCTCATCCCTTTGCGGGATGGTTCGGCGAGGTGCGACGACCACACTTTCGCCAGGTGTGACTGCGTGGTGGAGGGCCGGGCACATGGTCGATGGACGGGCGGGGCGTGCATCCGTTCCCTGCTGCCCCCGCCCCCCGGTCGCCACCCTTCAGTGGCTCTTCAGGGGTCAGGACTGTGCTGTGGCCCATGGATAGGCCGATCCCCCACGACGCGCTGGCCCAGGTGCTGCGCGACCACGGCCGGCTCGTCGGCAGCCAGCCGGAACGGGTGCGCGGCCTCCTCTCCGACATCCTCGGGGTCGACGGACGCGACTTCCGCGCCGAGGTCGACGCCCTCGTGGTCGCCTGCGAGGAAGGCGTGCCCGCCCTCCTCCTCGACCAGGCCGACACGGCAGAGTCGGCCGACTCGGCCGTCACCGAGGGAGTGGGCCGGCTCGAGGCCCGCGGCCTCGCCAGCGAGCGCGCCGCCGACGCGACGCTCACCTGGGCCTCGGCGCTGGAGGCCCAGGTCTCGGACTCCCTTCGGACCTCCCTCTCGTCGTCCGTGCGATCGGACCCCCCACCCGAGGCGCACACCGGTGGGGTCCTGGCCGCCGACGCCACCGTCCTCCCCCTTGCGCCCGCGGGCGGCCGCCCCCCGGAGGCAGCCGCCCCAGCCCCTCCCGTGCCTCGCGCCGCGCCGGGACCCTCCCCCACTCCCCCGCGATCCCCCGCTCCCACTCCGCCCCCCGACCTCTCCTCCACAGACCTCTCCACCACAGACCCGCTGCCGGCCTCCGCCTCCCGCCGCACGGCCCTGAAGCTCCCGGCTGGCAGGAGGGGTCCGGCCGTCGTCGCCCTCCTCGTCACGGCTCTCGTCGCGAGCGCCCTGGGCGCCAAGGCCCTGTGGCCCGAGGGGACCACCACGCCCGACGCTGCTCCGGCCGCCGCGACCAGAGGCGGCACGCTGCGCCTGACGTCCAGCGGCGGACTCACGTGGGACCCCATGGAGACGACCGACCCCGGCCTGCGCCTGCTGATGAACCGGGCCCTCTACCGCGGGCTCGTCGCCTTCCAGGCCGCGGCGAACGACCAGCCTGCGACGCTGGTCGCCGACCTCGCCACCGACACCGGGACGACGCTCGACAAGGGGAAGACGTGGTCCTTCGACCTGCGCCCGGGCGTGCGGTGGGAGGACGGGAGCCCAGTCACCTGCGCCGATGCAAAGGCGGGGGTGGCGAGGGCGTTCGGCGCCGCCAAGTTCTTCGGCTACTCCTACGAGGCGGCGGTCCTCATCGACGTGCCACAGGGTGCTGACGGGTTGCCGGTCTACCAAGGCAAGGGGGCGGTGGGCCAAGCCGCCTTCGACCGCGCGGTGAGCTGCTCGGGCTCGACGTTGACCGTTCGGCTGTCCGCACCTGACTACGAGTTCCAGCGTTACCTGGCGGTGCCGGAGCTCGCCCCCTTCCGCGTCGCACCCGCCGTCGGTCCCGGCACGCGGTCCCTCTCCAACGGCCCGTATGCCGTCGACGCCGCCACCGCCACGGCGACCACGGTCGCACTGGTGCGCAACGGCCGTTGGTCCGCGGCCACGGACACCCTTCGACCCGCCTTCCCCGACCGCATCGAGGTCACCACCGCGGCTGACGATGACGTGGCCCAGGGCTTGGCCACCGATGCCGTCGCCTACCGCCGGACGATGACCCTGAGCCCGCTGCCCGCCGCGGCCGACAGCGCCTTCGTCAGTGCGCCCGACCGCACCCAGGTCGCCCCGGCCGGCGTGACCGAGCTCCTCGTCCCCAACCTCAGGACGACCACGATGTCGTCCGCGGCGAACCGCCGCGCGTTCGCCCTGTCGACCGACCGAGCGTCCTACGTCGCCGCGATGGGCGGACCTGCAGCACGGATGGAGCAGCGGTCCACCGCGGGCGTCTACCACAACGGCCCCACCGTCGCGTTCGACGTGCAGCAGGCGCGCTCGCTGCTCGCCGGCGACACGCCCCGCCTGAAGGTGGCCTACCGCTCCAGTCCCGAGTTGGAGCGCGCCATGACGGCGCTCGCCGCCGGGTGGAAGCAGGCGGGGTTCGCGGTGAACCTGGTCGCCTTCAAGGGCGACTCGGCCGCCTACCTCACGGCCATGGCGGATGCGGCAGCAACGACCACCTACGACGCGTGGCGGGGCGACTACGTCGACAGCCTCGACCGCTCCTGGACTGCGCAACGCATCGACCCGCGCGTCAGTGCGGGACTGCCCGCTGCCGACGCGCAGACCGTCACCTCCGCCATCGACAGCGCCCTCGGCACCCCACCGGGCCCGGCCCGCGACGCCGCCTGGCGCAACGTCGACGACGTCATCTCCGTCCTCGCCCTGCTGGTCCCACTCGCCAACCGGGTCTCCCTCGTCGGCAGTGGTTCCGCGGTGCGCGGCGCCACGACCTCCCTCGAGTTCTCCGGGGCCATCGACCCCCTCCGCGTCTCCCTCGCCTCCACCGATTCCTGAAGGAACCCCTCATGTCCGAGAACCTGCCCGAGGTCACTGCCGAAGCCCTGCACCGCGCCGTCCGCGACCTCGGTCGCCGGGTCGGCGAGAGCCCCGACCGGGTGCGGGCCGTCCTCTCCGACGCCCTGGGTGCCACGGCCCGCGAGCACCGCTCGGAGATCGACGCGCTCGCGCTCGCGAGCGAGGAGGGCATCCCCTCGACGCTGATGGGGCGCGAGGAGTCGATGCTCACCGAGTCGGATGTGGCCCTCGACGACGGCCGGCTCCGGGCGCGGCTCGTGGAGCGCGGGTTGTCTGACGGCGCAGCCGACTACGCCATCGGCGCGTGGGCAGCAGCCCTCGGGTCGGTCAGCACCCTGAGCGCCACCGGGGGCCTCACCTCGGCAATGTCGGGGCCGAGCGTCGGTTCGGTCTCCGACCCGGCGACCGAGCTCCCCGAGGGCGGCGTGGGGGCCGCGGGGGTGGGGGCCGCGGGCGCTGCGGCTCTCGGCGCCGGGGCTCTCGGCGCCGTGGCAGCGTCCGAGGGCGAGCCCGACGCCGCAACGGACGCCGACGGCATACTCGGGTTCGCCACGGCCGGAGACGACCCTCCGCGGCACCGCCGGGTCGTCCCGGTGGGTCGAAAGGTCATGGCCGGCTCGGCCGCTGCGGTCCTGGCGATCGTGGCCGGGGCGGTGTGGTTCTCCACGACCGGCGACAGCGCGGACCGCACCACCCTCACCGACTCCGCGCTGCGCAAGTCCACCACCACGACGGGCACCCCGTCGAGCACGACCACCAAGCCGACGACCGCCTCCGCGGCACCGGTCACCACCGTGCCCCCGGTGATCACCGCCGCACCCACCGCGGCGCCCGCCCGCACGTCCGGCTCGACGCCGTCCCGGTCCTCCAGCTCCACGACGCCGAAGCGCTCGACGAGCTCGACCCCGGCGAAGGTGTCGTCGACGACGAGGAAGTCCACGGCACCCCCGCCCCCGCCTCCGGCGCCCAAGACCCTCAAGGCCGGCAACACGAGTGCGGCCTGGACACCCAAGTACTACGAGGACGGCATCAACGCCTGCGTCGACTTCGTGCCGCCGAACGCGGCCGGCAACATCTGCGAGGCGAAGCTGAACGTCGTCAAGGGAGGGACGGTGACGACCTGGTCGATCATCAACGCGTCCTCGGTGAACGGGCACGGCTCGGTCAGGATCAGCGGTCACCAGATCCTCTACACCCCGCACCACAACGGGTACTTCACGGACACCGTCAGGTACCGGCTCTACGGAGGCGGTGTGACCAGCAACTGGGCGACCATCGCGATCACGGTCTACTGCAACGACCAGATGGGCTGCTGGGGGTAAGGAGATGCCAACCACCGATCGTTGGTCCAGCCCGGTGGGCGAGGCCCTGAGCACCGCTCTCGGGGGAAACCCCTCCGCGTTCGCCGGGCAGCCGTCGCAGCTGCGGCTCAAGCTGACCCGATTGCTCGGCGACGACGCACACACCTACCGCGCTGACGTGCACCTCGTCGTCACCGCGCTCGACGAGAACGTGCCCGCCGAGCTCTTGGCAGCGGCTCCGCTCTCGACGGCCGACCTGCACCGCCACGCGCAGATCCTGGCCCAGGCGCGGGGCTGGACCGACGACGCAGCGCAGACCGCGATCGGGCTGTGGGTCGGCGCCCTCGGGATCGAGGCGGCCGAGGCGTCGGGGCCCCCTTCCCTCTCGGAGGGCGGGTGGGTCGTGTCGACGCCGTCGACCGGGAGCATCTCCAGCAGCGACCCCGACCGGGCACCCGAACGGGCACCCGACCGTGTCCCTGATCCGTCGCCAGACCTCGCCCCCGGCCCGGTGGCCGACCACGCGCGGCCGTCGCTCCCACGTCCGGACGGCGTGGGCTTCCCGGTCACCTCAGGAGCGGAGGACGCCTCGACGGTCCTGCCACCCGATCGTCGCCTCGACCCGATGGCCACCGAGCTGCCCGACCGGTCCTCCGTGGTGGCGATGCCGCCCGAGCCCACACCCTTCGCACCCTCACCGGCTGCCGCCCCCCGACGCCCCGACGCACCCGTCCACGCGTCCGGGGCCGCGGCCGCTGCAGCCACCCCCTGGCCCGCGTCCTCGCGCTTCGCCGTGGCTCAGGCCGTGAAGCGAGAGGGGTTCCCCCTCGGGGCCTACTACGCGTTCCGCGGCCAGAACCCCCACCTGAGGTATGCCGCCGTGGCGGTCTTCGCCGTCCTCGCGGCCGCATCCCTCGTCCTCCCGGCGGGCCTCCCCCGCATGATCGTCCTGTTGGCGCTCATCGGGTCGGTGCTCGTGATGCCGCTCAAGGTCGTGCGCAACGGCATCATGGTGGTTGACGACAACGGATTCCGTTGGTACTCAGCACTTTCCAGATCTGGGCCGCCTGAGCTGAACGTCGCGTGGGCAACAGTCCAGCTCGCGCCGGGAAACCCTCCACGACTGCTCACGCCCCAGGGAGACCTGTGGCTCAAGGGCCACCGGGGGCTGGTCGAGGCCCTGGCGTCACGCACGCCCACGGCGCAGCGGGCGCCGTCATCACCAGCCGGCCCGCGATGAACCGGTCACGTGGCCAGGCGGGCCTCGACCTCACCGAGGCGCAGCACGGTGTCGGGGACGAGCGCCACCGCCTGCCCGGGCTCGATCTGCGTCGGCTCACGTCCCGGGATCCGCGCCTCCCAGGTGATGGTGCCGGTGTTGCGAAGACCCCACACGTCCCGCGTCGGGTGGCGGGTGACCTCACCGATGGTGCGCTCGTAGTCGTAGTCCCTCGCGACGTGGTGGCGGTAGATCCGCGTCCCCGCTCCGAGGGCGAGCTCGGTGTGCGGGAACACCAGTCGCATGGGCGCCGGCAGGGCGGCCGAACAGCCCCAGCAGGTCGTGGGGACGCCGGGCCCCGAGAAGTTCTCGCGTCCGCAGGCCTCGCAGGTGCGGACGGCATCGAGCAGGCGCGCGAGGGTGGCGCGCCAGACGCTCTCCCGGACGCGTCGCTGAGGGTTGCGAATGCCCTCACCGAAGGCCTGCACGAAGAGCCGCTTCACCGGGTCAGGGTGGATGGCCCAGTTCGCGAGCACGGTCTGGTGCTCCACGGGATCGGGGGCGTTGGTGTCGTCGGCGGGGTCGAAGACGAAGAGCGGACGGTCACCGAAGAGGTCGCCCTCGGCCTCCCGGTCCAGGCAGGGGTACTCGAGCTCACGCCGGCCCAGGAGGGGGTGGTGCACCATCAGCACGTAGAAGATCAGCACCGCCAAGGAGTAGAGGTCCGTCTCGCTCCCCGGCTTGGCCTCGCCCCGCACGATCTCGGGGGCCATGAACCGGCGCGTCCCGAGGACACCGCTCTCGCTCTCACCGTCCACGCCCACGTTGTCGTTGTCGCAGATCAGGATCGCGCCGGAGCGCGGGTCGAAGGAGACGTTCCCGAAGCTGATGTCGCGGTAGCAGAGGCCCTGGGAGTGCAGCAGCAGGAAGCCGTGCGCCATGCCGAGGCTGAGCCGCACGGCGAGGGAGGGGGTCACGTCGACGCGGCCCCTCAGCATCTCGCCCAGGCCCACGAACTCGGGTGGCCGGATGGGCATCACGTAGCCGAAGCTGCCGTCGGGGGCGCTGATCACCTCCATGGGCCACAGGAACATGGGACCCGGGCTGTGCCTCGCCGCCACGGCCGTGATGGCTTGGCGCTGCTTCTCGCTCACCGACCGCGCGGCATACCACTTGAGGGCGAGCCGTCGCGCCGAGCCGTCCTGGGGCACGAGCTCGTGAACGGTCCCCTGCCCACCCTCACCCAGGAGCCGACCCACGGTCCACTGCGTGGCGGAGCGGCGCAACGTCACCACGTCACCGGGCCTGACCACCGATCAGCCCTCCCCTCCTCGTCCACGCACATGATGGCACCCACTCCCCGCCCCGGTGGTCCGATTGCTCGGAGGTCCTGCGATGCCTGAACGCCCCGGCAGCCGACTCGCCCAGCGGCCCCTGCACTTCTTCATCTTGGCTGACTGTTCCGGGTCGATGGCCAGCGACGGGAAGATGCGGGCGCTCAACGCGGCGATCCGCGAGGCGCTGCCGCACCTGAGCGAGGTCGCCGACGGCAACCCCCACGCAGACCTGCTGGTGCGGTGCATCGCGTTCGGCACCGGGGCCCGCTGGCACGTCGAGACCCCGACACCGGTGGACGAGCTGGTCTGGGACGACCTGGGCAGCGGCGGCTACACCGACCTCAGCGCCGGTCTCGACCTGCTCAGGTCCGTCCTGACCGTGCCCCCGATGGAGAGCCGTGCCCTGCCACCGGCGATCGTGCTGATCTCCGACGGCATGCCGACGGACGAGTACCTCGAGTCCCTGGAGCGGCTCGAGGCCGAGCCCTGGGGGGCGCGCAGCGTCCGGATCGCGGTGGGGATCGGGCGGGACGCCGACCACGGGATGTTGGTGCGGTTCATGGGCGACCCCGATGCGGAGCCGATCCGGGCGAACAACCCCGAGGACCTCGTCGCGGCCATCCGGTGGGCGTCGACCCACGTGTCACGCGTCGCCTCGGCGCTCGCCCCGGCCACCCCCGAGCCGGTGTTCAGCAGGGCTCCCCACGCGGCGGCAGCCGACGCGTCCGAGGTGGTCTGGTGAACCGAGGGGCGACCGCGTGGGTGGCCGAGGGCGCGAGTCGTCGCGGCTCCTCCCACGAGCGCACGGGCGCCCCCAACCAGGACGCGTATGCCGTGCAGCGCGTCGGCGCGTCCGTCGTGGCGGCGGTGGCGGACGGTCACGGCGGTCGTCGATACGTGCGCAGCCAGGTGGGGTCGACCATGGCCGTGCGGTTGGCCACCGAGATCGGGGTCGAGCTCCTGTCCACCCGACGTCCCGACGCCTCGGCGGCGGCCCGCGCCCTGCCCGCCCGACTGGTGCCTGCGTGGCGCGCGGCAGTGGACGAGCACTACCGGCAGCACCCGCTGACCGCCGACGAGGCGGAGCGGGCCGGTGGAGAACTGCCCGACCCGGCGATCCTCTACGGCGCCACCCTCATCGTGGCGTTGGCTGCGGACGACGTGGTCGCGGTCGCCCAGATCGGGGACGGAAGCGCGCTGGGGGCGGCTCCACAGCGCGTCGACCACTTGGTACCCGGCGACGACCGGCTGGTCGCGAACGAGACGACCAGCCTTTGCCTCCCCACAGCCCTGGCCGACTTTCGTTGGGGCACAGCGCATTTCGACAGCGGATCAGCGATCCTCCTGTCCACGGACGGGTACGGCAACTCGTTCGCCAGCGAGGGCTGGGAGGACGAGGTGATGTCCGACCTGGTCGGCGAGCTGGACTCCCACGGCTTCGACGAGGTCGCGGGGTCGCTGGAGAGCTGGGCCGCTGACTCGGCCGCCGTCGGCGGCGACGACGTCACCCTGGTCCTCCTCTCACGGACGTCCGCCGGCACCAGCAGGCGCACTCCCGGATGGCTCGGCATGGGCGCGCTGGCCGTCCTCGCCGTGGCCGCTGCGACCGTCGTGGGGTTGGCGGCCAGGGGCGATACCCCGACCCCTCGCGAGACGCCCGTCGTGGCCACCACCACCTCGATGTCGACGACCGGTGCGAGTGGCAGCGCCACGTCGAGCGCGACCGCCTCGGCCCACCCCACAGGGTCGAGCGCCCCCGCCCAGTCGATCGACGCCCGCGTGACCACCACCACGTCGACCGCCAGCCGGACCCCCAGCCGGACCCCGAGCCGGACCACCACCAGCGCGCCGGTACAGACCCCGGCACAGGGCGCCTCCTCCACGCCTCACGGCGTGGCGGGCAAGCGAAAGGGCAACGGGTCATGAGCAGCCTCGTCGTCACCACCCCGGAGGGACGGACGGTCCACGAGCCCGGCACCACCGTGTCGATCGGACGTGACCACGACTGCACGATCCGCCTCGACTCGCCGGTGGTCTCGCGCCACCACGGGGTCTTCGAGTCCGCCAGCGGCTCGTGGACGTTCCGAGACGAGTCCAGCTCGCTCGGCAGCTGGGTCGCAGGACAGCGCGTGCGCGAGCTCACCTTGTCCACGGCCGACGTGATCGTGCTGGGCCAGGGGGAGAAGGCCGTCACCGTCCGGGTCGAGACACAGACGTTGGCGCAACGACCCGGCGGACCCCTGGTGTCCGACCCGGCACTCGACGCGGCCACCCTGACGGCCGGCGACGAGCTGCTGCTCGAGTGTGCCGGCCAGTCCTGCCGCCTGGCCGCCGGGCAGACGGCGGTCGTGGGCCGGGCCGACGACGCGACGATCGTGTCCCACAACCCGCGGGTCTCACGCCACCACCTCGAGGTGCGCCACACCGGAGCCGAGTGGGAGGTGGTGGACACCGGCAGCACCGGCGGGGTCTTCGCCCAGGGCCAACGCGTGACCCGCATCGCGGTCAGCGGCACGGTCGAGGTCATGCTCGGCGACCCTGATGTCGGTGAGCGCCTCGTCGTGTCCAGCCAGGCGTCACCTGGGAAGCAGCGCCGCAGCGACCCGCTCGGCGGGCTCGGGACGCTGGTGCGCAGCCAGCGCAGGACCGTGGCAGCAGTCGCAGCCGCTGCGCTCGTCGTGGTCGGCCTCGGAGGCTGGGCCCTCGCACGCGCGGTCTCCGGGCCGACCGAGCCCGACCTCGACCGGCTGGCCCGGGCGACCGTGCGGGTCGTCACCGACAGTGGGAGCGGGTCGGGCACGGTGATCGACGCCGAGCGCGGACTGATCCTCACCAACGCCCACGTGGCGGCTCCGGACGCTCCCGGGCAGGGTGTCGTCCAGGGTGAGCTCGGTCAGTCGCTCACCCCGTCACCGAAGTCGCTCAGCATCGCCGTCTCCGGCGGTCGCGACCGTCCAGCCGTGGCGAGGTACCGCGCCGAGGTGGCTGCCGCGGACGGCTACCTCGACCTCGCGGTCCTGCGGATCAGCACCGACGACCAGGGCAAGGCGCTCTCGGACGGCGCGCTCCGGGACCTGGTCGACCTGGAGCTGGCGCGCTCGGCAGACGTCCGCTCGGCCGACCCGGTCTGGGTGGTCGGGTTCCCCGGACTGGCGCAGTCCGACGCCGCCACCTACACCCGCGGGGTGATCTCGGGCACGGTCCACGACAAGCGGCTCAAGGGCGCCGTGTCCCTGTTCAACAGCGACGCCCGGCTCAACCCCGGCAACTCGGGGGGACTCGCCGCCGACGCCCAAGGACGGATCATCGCGGTGCCCACCCTCAACAAGCACACGCGCGAGGACAGCCTGCTCGCCGGCCTGGTGCCGGTCGACCTCGCCCGACCCCTGATCGAGGCAGCCGTGAGCGGGCGCCCGTACACGAGCCCCTGGGTGGCCGCAGACACCGAGGGCGCCGTCACCAGCCTGACGCTCGGCCCACCCGGGAGCTCGCCGGGGATCGCGCAAGGATGTGTGTCCTCCGAGGCTCGCAGCACCAGTCGACTCCTGGGTGTCCTCGTCAGCTACCGCGACCTGTCCGACCTTCCCCACCAGGACTGGCTGGTGGTGGTCACCCGCACGTCGGGCAATACCGAGCGACTGGGGCGGGTCTCGACCGGCGAGCAGTGGCCGCTCAAGCTCCCGACCGAAGGGTGCTTCACCGCCACCGTCGACATCGGTGAGCCGCTCAGCCCCGGCACCTACAGCATCGAGATCGGGCTGGGCGCCAACCACAAGCGGATCGCCACCCTGACCTACACGCTGTCATGACCGACCGGTCTCGGCTCCTGCTCCTGGGCCCGGTGGACCTACGGGTCGGCGACACGTCCCTGGTCCTCGGCGCCCCGCGTCACCGTGCGCTGCTGGCACTGTTGGCGCTCGCGGCAGGGCGGGTCAAACCCGTCACCGCGATCATCGACGAGCTCTGGGGCGACGACCCACCTTCGACGGTCGTCAACGTCGTGCAGGTGTATGTCGCGAGCCTCCGCAAGGTGCTCGCGCCCGCCGGACTCACGGCATCCCTGGTGACGCAGGCGCCCGGGTACCGCCTGATGCTCCCGCCGGGGACCGTGGACGTCGAGCTCTTCGACGAGGACCGGCGAGCGGGCGCACGACGCGAGGCCCGCGGCGACCTCCACGGCGCCGCCGCGGCATACCGCAGCGCCCTCGACCAGTGGCGCGGGACCGCGCTGTCCGACCTCGACTTCGCGCCCTTCGTCGCCGTCGAGAGGCGTCAGCTCGAGGAGGCGCGGCTCGCTGCCGTCCTGGGCTGGCTGCGGTGCCTGACGGCCTTGGGGATGCACGACGAGGCGCTGCCGGCTGTCGAGCGGGAGCTGGCAGCCAACCCCCTCCACGAGGAGCTGTGGGGACTGCGCGCCACGCTGCAGTACCAAGGGGGCCGGCAGTCGGACGCCCTGACCACGCTGCGGCGGGCCAGACGCCTGCTGTCCACTGAGCTGGGGGTCGACCCCGGTCCGGGTCTGGTGGAGGTCGAGCGGCGGATCCTCGCCCAGGACCCCACGCTCGCCCGGGTCGCCAGGCGGGCGCCCTCGGGGTCGGCGGTGACGCACGTCGCCACGAGTGCCTCCGGGGGCTTCGCGGTGGTCCTGCCCGACGGTCGTCGTCTGGTGCTGGGCCGGCGAGGAGCGGTCGTGGGGCGCCACCCTGACTGCGAGATCGTCCTGGACCACCGCGACGTCAGCCGCACCCACGCGAGGATCACCGCCACCACCCGGGGTCACACCATCGAGGACCTCGGGTCCACCAACGGAACCGCCGTCAACGGCGAACGCGTCGTGCCCGGGCCCGAGGGCAGGCCCCTCTCCCACGGCGACCGCATCGAGATCGGCCCGCTGATCGTGCGCTACGAGGCCGGCTCGGGCGCGAGCTCCTGATCCCGGCGGGACGGCTCGACGAGTCTCGTCACCTGCACGAGCTCGGCGCGCCCCCCGGCCACCAGGAATCCACGGCCCTGCACCATGGGCACGACGGTGGCGGGCAGCCTGACCTCCGCTGCCATCGCCGCCTCCGGCGTGGGCACCAGCAGCAGCGCGACGCGCAGGCTGGCGAGGTAACGAGCCCACCCGTCGAAGAGCCGGGCCCAGTCCGCGGTCCGTGCGGCGACCACGGAGCGCAGCTCGGTGCCGCGAGCATCCCGCAGCAGCCGGTCGAGCCGCTCGCCGGCCGACACGGACGCGCCGATCGCCTCGGCGTCGTCGATCACGAGGACGACCGGTGCGGTGCTCGACTCGACCGCCGTCAGGAGGTCGTCCAGCTCCTCAGGGCTTTGGGCGAGGGCGATCCGACGCGGCAGGGACGCCCACGCACCGGCCGATCCGCGGCGACGGGAGACGACCGCGAGGACCCGGCTCGGGTCCTCGACCAGGAGGCGAGCGGCGACGGTCCGCAGCGCCGTCGTGCGGCCGGTGAGCGACTCCCCCAACACGACCAGATGGGGTCCGTGGCGAGGACCGAGCCACACCGGCGAGGCGTCATCGCCGCCCACGCCGATCGGCACCTGGCCTGTCGGCCACGTGTCACGGCGGGTCGTGGCCTCCTCACAGTGGTCGGAGGGCAGCCGCACGAGGAGGCGCGGTCGTCCGTCCACGTCGGCGTCGTCCGGCCGCCGGAGGCTCACCTGGTTGACCACCTGGACCTCGTGGCCACCGCGGACCAGGGCACGACCGGGGAGGTCCTCGGGCAGCTCGGCGGGACTGAGGCGCACGTCGACCACCGCGTAGTCCACCGCCTCCGGCTGTCGCAGCAGGAGCTTCGTCTGGAAGTGGGAGGCCAGGGTCAGGCGCAGGTCGTTGACCTGTCCGCAGGTCATCACGACGTGGACGCCGAGGCTCCGTCCTTGGGCGACGAGGCTGAGCAGCTGGTCGTTGAGCCGGTCCTGGAGGATCGGCTGGCTGGCCTCCCGGAAGGTCGGGTAGTCGTCGACGACGAGCACCACCCGCGCATCGACCGAGGCGTCGAAGCCGTGTTCCCGGCGCTGCTCGACGACCCGACCCACCCGGTCGACCAGACCAGCCAGCAGCTCCAGGTCGTGGACCCCTGCGTATCCGCCGGTGTGGGGCAGGTCCACGACCTCTCGCAGGCTTCCGCGCCCGTCGATGACGTAGAGGTGGAGCAACCGCGGCGGTCGGGCAGCCACCAGCTCGGCAATGATCCGTCGAACCGCCGTGGTGCGGCCCGAACGGAAGACGCCGCTCACCAGGACGTTCGTCAGGGCGAGGTCGACGTCGTAGGGACGCTGTCGCGCCGACTCCGGTTCGTCGAGCAGGCCCAGCCGCACCGTGAGCCCGTCCTTGCCGGCTGGTCCGGCCTGGGCGAGGGCTGGGTCGTCGGCGGCCAGGTCGCCGGTGAGGGGGGCGATCCAGAGGGAGGGCGGCGCCGCAGCGGCGAGCGCAGCGTGCGCGACCTTCGCCTCCGACACCAGTCGGTCGAGCTCGGTCCGGGCGGGCAGCCCGCCGCCGCCGTCCCACCGCCAGGTGGAGGGCGCCGGTTCGCCGAACGGGGACACCCGCACCTCCACCGGCCCGGAGGTGGCGCTCCCGATCGTGACCCGCGCGGTCTGGAACGCGACCAGGCTGCGCTCGGCCCCGCGCCGGAGGTAGGCGCGTCCGGGAGCGTCGTTGGGGATCTGGGCGGCGTCGCGCGAACCCAGCACCTCCATGGACTCCGCGTCGTTGACCACGCGCAGGCAGAGCCAGATGTTCGTGTTCGCGCGGATCGCCGGGGTGATCACCCCTCCCGGCGACTGGGTGGCCAGCAGGAGGTGGATGCCGAGGCTTCTCCCTTGTGCCGCAATGGCATCCAGCCTCGGCTTCACGCGCGGCTGCTCGGTGACCAGCAGCGCGAACTCGTCGATGACCACCAGCAGCGTGGGCATCGCAGGAGCCCCCACGAGCCTCTCGTAGGCCGCGAGATCCGGCACGCCGTGCTCCGCGAGCACCCTTTTGCGGCGGGCGATCTCGGCGTCCAGCGAGGTGAAGGCTCGCTCTGACAGGCGCTCGGAACCATCGAGGTCCGTCACATAGCCCACCACGTGGGGAAGCTGCTCGAGGGAGGCGAAGGTGGCTCCCCCCTTGAAGTCGATGAGGAAGAGCACCAGGCGCTCGGGAGGGTGCTGCGCGACCAGCGAACCGAGGAACGACAGCAGCAGCTCGCTCTTCCCCGATCCGGTGGTGCCCGCGATGATCCCGTGCGGGCCGTCACGTCGGAGGTCGACCGAGACCGGCCGCCCCTGGTCGTCGGCACCGAAGACGCTCTCGACGCCGGGCCCGGCGTCGAGCCACCGGTCACCCACGGTCACCGAGTCGGAGAGGCCCGAGAGCTCGAGGACGCCACGGGAGCCGGCCGCCCCCAGTCCCTGCGACCTCGGGTCACGCAACCGCCCGAGGCCCACCGCGACGCGGGCGGCGGCTTCCGGGTCGACCATCACCGCCGTGAACGGCCCCATCGGGCCGTCCTCCCACAGCCCTTCGGACACCACCGCGAGGGACGACGACGCCGTGCACACCACCTCGCACTCCGGGGGCAGGGCTCGCGCATCGTCGTCCAGCACCAGCACCAGGCCGCCCGCTGCGGTGACCGCACGGATGGCATCGATGACGGCAGGGTGCCCAGAGCTCCCCTGCCCGACCACCAGCAGCAGGCGCGCGTCTCCGCTCCCGTGACCGGAAGGATCCAGCCGGAGCGCGACCGCGAGGTCGCCGGCGTCGACGGCCCCCGTCGCGAGGAGCCTCGTCGCCGCACGCGACACGTGCGGCAGCCATCGCACCCACCGCCAGTCGGGGCCAGCGCCGACGACGACGATCCTCAGCACCGAGGGCGCGTGGAGGACAGCGGCCTCGAGCACTGCCGAGCTGGCCATGCCGGTCACCACGGGCCGGGGTCCGGCGAGTCCGACGACTCCCGCGGGCGGTGAGACGATCGGGACGTCCGGCGTCGAGGAGTGGTGGTCGCGGCACGCGGCCAGCTCATCGGCATACCGTCCACTGGTGGGGCGCCGGGCCCCGGACCCGGTGACCTTCGCCGCGCGAGCGCGTGCGCCGGTGCCCAGGCGCAGCCTGAGGAAGTCCGCGTCACCCGGCCGGCGCTCCCAGAGGCGGGGCCCCTGCGTCGCCACCCAGGCCGCCAGCTCGGGACGGTCGGGGCTGAGGGCCCGGAGGGTCTGGGCCTGGGTGCGCCCGATCTCCTCAAGGCGTTCGTCCAGGCGCCCGAGCTCGGTGTGGAAGGTCTTGACGCCGTGCTTGCGCCTGGACTGGTCGCCGAGGATCCCGAAACCGATCGTCGCCAGGCCGGCCAGCGCCGCCACCCCTGCGAAGAGCATGGCCGCCGGGTAACGGATCGCCACCACTCCTGCGGCCAGGACCGCCACCAGCCCCGCGGCGACCTGCCAGCCCACGCCACGACCGGACAGCTCGGTGCCCTCGGGCAGGTCGGGGGCGGCCACCTCCACGACGGGTGGCGGTGTCGTCGACCTCGGCGGGGTGTTGACGGTCGTGTCGGGCGGCTCGGCGAAGAGCCGGTCACCCGCGTCGGCGTGCGGGGCTCGGTCCTCGTCGAACGCCGCGACGGTCAGGAGGTCGCCGCGCCGGATCGGCACGGACCCCCAGGTGTCGTCGTTGCGCAGCAGCGCCCCGTCCTCCTCCCGGTACAGGCACCACGCGGTCCGCGGGCCCGCGGTGAGGGCGAGGTATGCCGCGAGGGAAGCGGCCACGTCGCGCACCGACGCCTGGTCGGGGGCGGCGAGGACGACGGCCTGGACGGCCGCCGCGGTCTCCGACCGGACCTGGACCTCGGACGCGGGCGCTCGTCCTCGTCGGGCCGAGGCGACCGAGATGACCGTTCGCGAACGCCCCAGCGTGAGGGTGTCGCCGGGGAGCAGCGCCCTCGTCCCGTGCACTCGTTGGCCGTTCACCTTGGTGCCGTTGAACGAGTCGAGGTCGGCCAGCAGGAGCCCGTCAGCGGTGGGGGTCACGGTCGCGTGCCGCCGCGAGACGCTGGCGTCATCGAGGAAGAGGTCGCTCGTGCGCTCGCGCCCCAGGAGCACCTCACCCCGGACGGGCAGCCGCGCCACCTCCACTCCCTGGTGCGTGGCCACCAGCAGGGCACCGTCGGTGCTGGGCGGCGCCGCCCGCACCTCGAGGACGACGGCAGTCGACTCCCCGAAGGCGACCCGGCCACCCGGACGCACCAGCACGGGCGCGCTGACCGTGCGGGCGTCGACGAGGGTGCCGGTGCGCGAGCCGGTGTCGACGACGAGCAGACCCCCGTCGCGGGGTTCGACCAGCGCATGCCGCCGCGACACGGACGGGTCGGTCAGACGGAGCTCGGCTTCCTGACCTCGCCCCACCACGACACGTTCGAGGACGGGCCGGACGAGTCCCGCATCCGGACCGGACACGAATCGGAGCAGCAGCCGACCGCTCATCGCCACCTCTCGCAGGGTCGTCACGACGCAGGGTCGCAGCGACGGGGTCTGTCGACGCCGAGGCCGTCCCTGAAGGGAATCCCCAATCGACCGGCCGCGGAGCCGTCGGCGGGATGAGGGTCTACTCCCCCTTTTGTCGGATTCCCCGCGGTGCCACCTGTGCTCGACTTCGCACAGACCTTCCGGCCGACGCACCGGCTGGAAGAGTCCGAGGAGCCGCAGATGGGACCCATGACTGAGCGAGAGCCTCACGACGTGGCAGCGGACCGCTGACATGCGCGAGGCAGACGAAGGGCTCGCCCGCGCGCTGCGTGGTGTCCTCGCCGACCACGGACGACGGGTGAGCGAGCACCCCGAGCGCGTGCGCGCCCTGCTCTCCGACGCCCTCGGTGCGCGGTCCCGGGAGTGGCGTGCCGACATCGATGCCCTGGTGATGGCCGCCGAGGAACGCGTCCCCGCCACCGTCACCGATGCGGTCACCGACACCGGCCTGGATGGTGACGACGAAGCCCTCGTGCGGGCCCTGACCCACCGCGGCCTGACGGTCGAGCTGGCCCGGGGGGCGATCGACCTCTGGCGGTCGGTGCTGACCGACGGCGCGGCGTCCACGACCCGGCCGCGAACGCCCGTGGCCTGGGAGCGGCCAGCGGCCGCCGCACCACCGGTGACCGAGGCTCCCCCGACCGCCGCCCCTCCACCGTCCACTCCACCCCCCGCCCCCGCGCCCGTTGCCGTCCCCGCGACGAACCCAGCCCTCCCGACGAGTCGGCCGGGGATGGCGCGGCCCGCCACCGCCGAGGCCGCTGCACCCACCGAAATCCCGCTGAACGGTGACGCGACCGCCGGGGTGGGTATCGGGGTGCTCCCCGGTGCGACCACTGGTGCCCGCACGGGGCCGGCCCTCGGGGCAGCCCACGACAGGACTCCCGGCTCGCCCCCACCGACCACGCCCCCACCGACCACGGCCCCACCGACCACGGCCCCACCGACCACGGCCCCACCGACCACGGCCCCACCGACCGCGCCCCTACCGCCCGCGTCGTCGGCGCCGAAGGTCGTCACCATGAGCCGTGGCCGGGCGGCCGGCCTCGGCGCGGCCGCCCTCGTCGCGGCCGTGGTCGCCGGCGGGGTCGGCGCTCGCCAGCTGGACCCGCCACCCAGGGCCGCCCTCGTGGCCGCGACACCCACGACCACTCCGTCGACGGTCACGAGCACCTCGGTGGAGACCGTCACCGTCACCGCCCCGCCCAAGGTGGTGAGGTCCACCGTGGTGATCGACGCGACCAAGCTGCGGGCAGTCAACCTGAGCGGCAACACCATGACCTACGTGACGTTCCCGGGCTCCGCCGGGTGCGTCCTGAAACCCAAGAGGGGCACCGCCTACCGCGCCTGCTCCACGTGGGACTACGTCGAGGCGACCGGCTCCGTGAAGAGCTGGAAGATCACCTCGGCCAGGGTCATCGCCGGCACGGGCACGGCCTCCGGTGAGGGCAAGCGCCTGAACTACTACTACAACCGCAACGGTCCTTACACGGCCAAGGTCCGCTACACGATCGAGGGCGGCGGGTACTTCAGCACCGGGGTCTACACCTTCCAGGTGCAGTGCAACCCGAGCTTCGTCTGCAAGCAGAGCCTCCCGTTGTGACGCGGCCACCGCGTGCCCTCACTCCGAGCCTTCAGCGCCTCTTCAGCGCCTCCCGGTTTCCTCGTTCCATCCACCCCCGGCACACCGTCGGGACTGACACAAGGAGCACACCATGGCCATCGCCGGCGACCTCGAGCAGCTCATGACCCTTCAGCAGGTCTTCACCCGCAACAGCCAGTCGGTGGAGGAGCTCAGCTCCTCCATCCGCTCGCAGCTGCAGAACACGCGGTGGGAGGGCCCCGCCGCCGACCGGTTCCGCTCCGCCTGGAACACCGAGTTCGAGACGGCTCTCCGCCGGCTCGGCGAGGCACTGTCCGACTGCTCGTCTGAGGTGAGCCGCCGCCGCGAGGCGCTCGCCCAGGCCGGTAGCTGAACCGCCCACGGACATGTCCCTCACCGGGATCGCCGAGGACCCCGTCGCGCTGCGTGGCACTGCCGCGCAGCTGCGGCGCGAGGCCGACGTCGTGGTCTCCGCCGCCCGCTCGACCTCCCACCGAGCCGCCGGCATGGGCTACGCCGGTCCCTCCGCTGACGTCTTCCGCACCGGCATCACCGCCGCGGGCGCGGCCTCCGAGCAGATCGGGGCACGCCTCATGGAGCTGGCCCAGTGGCTCGAGACCTGCGCCGTGCAGGCCGAGGCGGAGATCGCGGCCCGCCGTGCGGCGGGCCTGCCGTGACCACCACCGAGAGCAGGTCGACCCCGCGGACCACCTGGTCGGGGGTCGACGTGCTGTACCTGACGGCTGGTGGGGACTCGGCGGTCACGCTCTGGACCATCCCCACGACGCCCTCTGCCCCTGTGCTCCCCGACGCACTCCGGGAGCTGGCCGCGCGCCACGCAGCGGCCGTGCAGGAGGCCGGCGACTGGCAGCCCGGCGACCTCACCGAGCACCCGGACGGCGTCGGGGGGTCCTACCTCACCCGCCGGTTCACCTCGACCGGCGACGGGTCGTCGTTCGCCACGGGCGCGTACTTCCCGAGCCAGGGGGGCATCGCGGTGGCCATGGTGGTGGACCCCGTCGGTGGCGACGGCAGCGAGCTCGTCGCCGACCTGGTGAGCGCCAACCGCGCCCGGTTCCTGCTCACCGCAGAGGACGTCCTGGCCCTGGCCGAGACCACTGGCCTGGCGGCTCCGCCCGTCAGCCCCACGGCATACCCCTCCGACGCGTCGGAGGCAGTACGTCACGCGGCGCACCAAGCGGCGCGCGGCTCGCTGCACGCCCGCGGGCTGCTCGCATCCGAAGGCGACCAGCTCGTGCCCGTCGCCGAGCTCCACGCCGCCCTCAGGCTCCTGCTGAACGGTGACCGGACGCTGCTCGTGTCGCGGGTGGGCGCCGGTGGGGTCCACTCCACCGCGCTGGTGGGCGGGCGCGAGGGCGTCGTGGCGACGCTGGGCCCGGGCACGCCGGGCCTGCTGGAGCTCTCCACCGACAGCTCCAGCCAGGCGGTGGCGAGGTATGCCGCGTCGCTGGCACCGCGCGGTGGTGTCGGCACCGAGGGGATGGCGCCCTTCACGGTGCGCCTCGACGACGTCAAGGGTTGCGTGGGCAGGGAGACCGGACCCGAACAGCTCCGAGGCGCCCAGTCGATGATCTCCGTGCGTGGCCTCCGTCGCCGCGGCGACGACACCGCCACCTTCGAGGCCAACTGGGTCGAGGACGCCTCCGGACGGCTGTGGTCGGTCTCCGCTGGGGAGGACCTCGGGTCGGCCGTCCTGGCGCCGGCCGACCCCGACGGGGTGGCCGACGGCCTGGCGGCCGCCCTCGACTTCAGCGCCCCTTAAGCGCCACCGGGTTTCCTGAGGACACCATCGAAGGAGGAGACCATGAACGACTGGATCTGGTTGGACCCGCAGGAGCTCGCGAGCGCGGGCGTGCTGCTCCGGGACGTCTCGCAGGAGCTGATCGACAGCACGAGCCGCACCCGCTCCGCCTGTTGCGTCACGGGCCTCGGTCGTCACGCCGGCCCCCTCATGGGCGAGGCGGAGACGGTGGCGGCCCAGGTCGAGAAGGTCACCGAGGTCTACCTCCGGCTGGCGATCGACATCCTGCAGCGGGCGATCGCCACGATCCAGGAGCAACAGATGGCGTCCGCGGTGGGGAGCGTCGGCTCGGTCTCCACGGCGATCATCGGSGGCACGACCGTCGGCGGGYTCGTCGTCGGGGACGCCTCCCCCGTCTCCACCGCCGTCATCGGCGGCACGACCGTCGGCGGGCTCGTCGTCGGGGACGCCTCCCCCGTCTCCACGGCCGTCATCGGCGGCACGACCGTCGGCGGGTTCGTCATCGACACCGGCTCCTGGCTGGGGCCGATGACCACGACCATCGGCGGCACCGGCTACTACCACGGCGGCGGAAGCGGTCTGGGTGGCGCGGCGATGATCCTCGCGCAGGCAGCGGACAACTCCATGCAGAGGCAGAGGGTTCTCCTCGACCGGCTCCGGAACTCCGGTGGCGGCGCGGGCAGCAATGACCTCGGCACCCAGATGCTGATCAAGATGAACAACGACGCCATGCTCAAGAACATCAGCGACAACGAGGTCAAGATGGCGGCCAGCCAGCCCTTCGCGGGCATCGTGCAGGCCGAGGCTGCCGACAAGATCGACTTCGGCGGTCGGGCGCAGAAGATCCTGGACGACCAGTACTACGAGAAGAAGCGCAACGGCCTCATCTGAACCTCAGGCGTGGCCGTCCCCGGTCTCAGGCGTGGCCATCGAACAGGCTCGTCACCGAGCCGTCCTCGAAGACCTCCTGGATGGCGCGGCTGATCAGGGGCGCGATCGACAGCACGGTCAGCTTGTCGAACTCGTGGGCCTCGTCGATCGGCAGCGTGTTGGTGACGATCACCTCGGAGGCGCTGCAGTTCTTGAGCCGGTCGATCGCCGGGCCGGAGAGGATCGCGTGGGTGGCCGCGATGACCACGCCCGCCGCCCCGTCGGCCATCAGGGCGTCGGCGGCCTTGGTGATGGTGCCACCGGTGTCGATCATGTCGTCGACCAGCACGCAGACCCGGCCCTTGACCTCACCGACGACGCGGTTGGCCACGCTCTCGTTGGGGCGGTTGATGTCTCGCGTCTTGTGGATGAACGCCAGCGGCGCTCCCCCGAGCCGCTGCGACCACTGCTCGGCGACCTTGATCCGGCCGGCGTCCGGCGAGACGACGGCGAGCTTCTCGTGGCCGTACTTCTCCACGACCCGGTCGGCCAGGATCGGCAGCGCCATCAGGTGGTCGACCGGTCCGTCGAAGAAGCCCTGGATCTGCGCGGTGTGCAGGTCGACCGCCATCAGCCGGTTGGCCCCGGCGGTCTTGAACAGGTCGGCCATCAGCCGGGCCGAGATCGGCTCACGGCCGCGGTGCTTCTTGTCCTGGCGGGCGTAACCGTAGAACGGGAGCACGACCGTGATCCGCTTGGCGCTGGCGCGCTTGAGCGCGTCGATCATGATGAGCTGCTCCATGATCGCCTCGTTGATCGGCGTCGTGTGGCTCTGGATGACGAACGCGTCGGACCCGCGCACCGACTCCTCGTAGCGCACGTAGATCTCGCCGTTGGCGAAGTCGTAGGCACTGGTCGGGACGAGGTTGGTGCCGAGCATGCTGGCGACCTCCTCGGCGAGCTCGGGGTTGGCCCGCCCCGAGAAGACCATGAGGTTCTTCTCGGTGGTCCTGAGGATGCCGGTCACGCCTGGGCCTGCCCTTCGCTGGAGTCATCGGTATGCCGTGTCGTCGCCTTGGTTGCGTCGCCCGCCTGGGCGGCCGAGGAGGGTGCCGCCGGTGCCGCCGGCGCTGCCCCTGCCGCCTGCGCCGCCTCGGCGGTCTTGGTGCCGGCGCGGGCCCGGGCGACCCAGCCGTCGATGTTGCGCTGTCGTCCGCGGGCCACCGCGATCTGGCCGGGCTCGACGTCGCCGGTCAGTGCGGAGCCGGCGCCGACGTAGGCGCCGTCGGCGATGTTCACCGGCGCGATGAGGACGGTGTCGGACCCGACGAAGCTGTGCCGGCCCACGGTCGTGTGGTGCTTCGCCACCCCGTCGTAGTTGGCGAAGATGGTGCCAGCCCCGATGTTGGCGCCTTCCCCGATCGTGGCGTCACCGGCATACGTGAGGTGCGGGACCTTGGCGCCTGCGCCGATCTTGGCGTTCTTCGTCTCGACGAAACCGCCGATCTTGCCCTTGGCGCCGAGCTCGGTGCCGGGGCGCAGGTAGGAGAACGGCCCGACGGTGGCGCCCTCGCCGATGACGGCCAGCAGGGCCTCCGTGCGCTTGACCTCTGCGGCCGCCCCGACCTCGGTGTCGGTGAGCGTGGTGTCGGGGCCGATGGTGGCGCGCTCCCCGATCGTCGTGGCGCCCAGCAGCTGGGTACCGGGGAGGATGGTCGCGTCGCGGCCGATGGTCACGTCGGTGTCGATCCACGTGGTGTCGGGGTCGACGATCGTCACGCCCTCGCGCATCCAGCGTTCGGTGGTGCGGCGGTTCAGCTCCTTGCCAAGTCGTGCGAGCTGCACCCGGTCGTTGACGCCCTCGGTCTGCCAGAGGTCGGCGATGAGGTGGGCACTGACCCGGCCACCGGCCTTGCGGGCGATGGCGAGGACGTCGGTCAGGTACTTCTCGCCCTGGACGTTGTCGGTGCCGACCTGCCCGAGGGCCTCGACGAGGACTGCGGCGTCGAACGCGTAGATCCCGGAGTTGATCTCGGTGATCGCGCGCTGCTCGTCGGTCGCGTCCTTCTGCTCGACGATCCCTTCGACGCCACCGTCGGCGCCCCGCAGGATCCGGCCGTACCCGGTCGGGTCGTCGAGGTGGGCGGTGATGACGGTGACCGCGCTCTCGGTTGCCACGTGCGCCTCCACCAGCGCCTGGAGGGTGTCGCCGGCCAGCAGCGGCGTGTCGCCGTAGGTCACGAGCACGGTGCCCTGCAGGTCCTGCGGGAGCGCCTCGAGGGCGCACTCCGTGGCCCGGCCGGTGCCCTTGACCTCGTCCTGGTCGGCGATCACGGCCTGCGGGTCGACCTCGGCGACGTGCGCAGCCACGAGGTCTCGCTCGTGGCGGACCACTACCGCGAGGTGCTCGGGGCTGACGGCCCGGGCCGCCGCGATCGCGTGGCCGACCAGCGTCCGGCCGCCGATCCGGTGCAGGACCTTGGGGGTCGAGGACTTCATCCGGGTGCCCTCACCAGCGGCGAGGACGATGACTGCGGCAAGGCGGTGCGAGCCGGTGGGGGTGTTCACGCGCGAGGCTCCAGCGATCTGGTCGGGTGCGACGGGACGGGCGTCATGCTACCCGCCAGTCGCACCGCGTTCGTCCCGCGGTCATCTACCCCGAGTCGGGGCAAAACACCACGACACGCACCCGCACTCATACCGAGGGTGGAGGTGGCAGTCGCCCTTCGACGCGATCCGGTTCTCCGTTGCCGTGGCGACACTGGAGTTCCGTCTCAGGGAACGTTTGGAAGGGGAGTCATGAGGACCGTCACCATCAACCGGTGGACCTTGCCGGCAGCAGGAGCCGCCTTGGTCGCCGCAGCGGCGATCGCCATCAGCATGGGTCCGGCGCAGGCCGCCGACACCATGACCGTGCACGTCAAGCAGGCCAGCATCGCCGATCACGCAGCCGATTGCCCGGACGGCGTCATCGGCGCCCACTTCATCATCAACCAGATCTCCTCGGGCCCGGCCTCGATCAACGTCTCGCTCGCCGACGGCAGCTCGCAGACCGTGGCCAAGTCCAAGCAGACCCTCTCGGTCGCCCACTACGACGCCTGGTTCACCGGCACCCTGGTCAAGGACGCCACGGCTGTCGTCCCGAGCACCTGGACCGGCCAGTTCGTGCTGTCCAACTACTACTGCGGACCCAGCACGTCGACCACGTCGAGCTCCTCCAGCTCCTCGAGCTCCAGCTCGTCCTCACAGCCGACGAGCTGAGCCGACCGCCTGCTGTCACGGCAGGTCAGCACCCCCACAGCGAAGGGCCCGACCACCACCTCGTCCACGTCGAGGACGGGAGGTCGGGCCCTTCCCTGCGTGCCGGCGTGGGCGCGGTCTGCGGTCCCGGTCAGGACGCGACGGTGGGCGTCTGGGGCTGGGGGGTCGGGGCGGCGGACCGGGCGCCGGCGACGCTCTCGGACGGCATGAGGATCCAGAGGATCGGGTAGATGAGGATCTGGCTGCCGGGGATCACCATGAGCAGCAGCACGAACAGGATCCGCGCGGGCCACGGCGCGATGCCGAACCGGCGACCGAGGCCGGAGGCGACGCCGCCGAGGACGCGCTCGTCACGCGGTCGGACCAGGCCCTGCTGGGCGAAGCTCGAGTGGATGTCGTTCATGGGTGGAGCACTTCCTTCGGTTGGCGTCAGGGGCTTTCCCTGACACCTCAAGAGTGCTCGGCGACGACGCCGCTGCCCATCGGGTGCGCCCCTGACCCGACCCCGGTTGTCGCCCTGGGGTCTCAGGGTCCCGGTCGATGAAAACCCGCCGGGGATGACCGGCGGGTTTACCTCGAACCGGGAGGAGCCGCGAGCTCCCCGGGTAGGAATCGAACCTACGTCGCTTGTCCTGATTCAAAGTCAGGCGGGCCCTGCCAGCAGACCAACCGGGGAACGCCCCACGGAAGGGACCGCGGGGACCTGCCAAGGGTAGCCAAGCACGCGGCATACCCCGGCATCGCGGGCCACGGCGCTGGGCGGCGACCCCGTGAGCGGCGGCCGCACACGATGACAACCTACGAATCCGTAGGTTACGGTTTCGTAAGTTGACGATGCCCCAGGCGACCACGAAGGAAGGTTCCCCGGCGATGACCACCGCAACCCCCTCGGCCCAACCCACTCCCGCGCCCCAGCCCTCGGCGACACCGCCCCCCGCGACCATCGAGCCCGAGCTGAAGCGCGGGGGTGAACAGGTCGCCCTGGCGCTGTTCATCGGCATCCCGTTCCTCGCCCTGCTGGCGGCCATCCCGGTGGCCTGGGGCTGGGGGCTGGGGTGGCACGACATCGTCATCTTCGTCGTGATGTACGCGATCGCGGGGCACGGCATCACGGTCGGCTACCACCGCCACTTCACGCACGGCTCGTTCAAGGCCAACCGTGGCCTGAAGATCGCGCTCGCCGTCGCGGGGTCGATGGCCATCCAGGGACCCGTCGTGCGGTGGGTCGCCGACCACCGCCGCCACCACGCCTTCTCCGACCGCGAGGGCGACCCGCACAGCCCGTGGCGCTACGGCGAGACGATCCCAGCGCTGGCCAAGGGCCTCTGGTGGGCGCACACCGGGTGGCTCTTCGACGTCGAGCAGACCCCTCGGAGCAAGTACGCCCCCGACCTGATCGCCGACCAGGACCTCCAGAAGGTCGACCACGCCTTCCCCCTGATCGTCGCGGGATCGATGCTGCTCCCGGCGCTGATCGGTGGGCTCTGGTCGATGAGCTGGCAGGGCGCCGTGACCGCGTTCTTCTGGGCATCGCTCGTGCGCGTCTCACTGCTGCACCACGTGACCTGGTCGATCAACTCGATCTGCCACACCATCGGGGAGCGGCCGTTCAAGAGCCGCGACAAGTCGGGCAACGTCTGGTGGCTGGCCTTCCTGTCGATGGGTGAGTCGTGGCACAACCTGCACCATGCCGACCCGACCTGCGCCCGCCACGGCGTCGAGAAGGGGCAGATCGACTCGACGGCACGGGTCATCTGGGCCTTCGAGAAGCTCGGCTGGGCCACGGATGTGCGGTGGCCGGTCGCCAAGCGGATCGATGCCCGACGGGTCGCGGCCTGACGCTGCCGGTCAGGGCGACGTCGTCAGCATGCGCCGGAACGCCACGACCTCCGGCGCCTGCCAGTCGAGGTGGTCGTTGCGCCACCCCTCGAGGTCGCGGAACTGCTTGCTGTCATTGGCCATCGCGTGACCGATGACGTCTTCGTCACGGATCGCGAACCGCCGCTGCAGGTCCTCCACGAGGGCGACCCCCGCCGCTGCCTGGGCCGGGCGCCGCAGCACCTGCTGGGTGGCCCACCGCGGGTCGTGACCGTGTGAGGACTGCACGAACTCGATCCCGATCGCGACGTGGTTGAGCCCGACCGTGTGGCGGCACATCACGGTCGGGGGCACGAGCTCGTGGATCGTGCCGTCCTGGTCGACGACGTAGTGGGCACAGGTGCCCGGCTCCTCGCCCCGGTTGGGTTGGTCGGCCTCGAAGAGCGAGCGGACCGACGCGTAGGTGTCGCTCTCGCTGTAGTGCAGCACGATGAGCGAGGGGCGCAGGGCAGCCGTGTGGGTGCCGTAGTGGCGTGCCGCGTATGCCGCCGTCTCCGCCCTTCGCCTGGCCCCGAAGGTCAGGTGGTCGGTCACGATCCGCGGCGCGGCGGGCACGCCCAGGGCCGGCCGTGCCGGGGTCCCGATCGGCCTGGGGTTCTGTGTCGCAGCCGTGGTGACCACGGACGTGGGACTCGGCGCCACCTCGTCGTGGCCGGACTCGAGCCAGTCGCGGGTCGCCGACTCGGCTCGCCCCAGCAACCCCTCGTCGAGGGCCAGGCCGAGCACCAGCAGGGCGACCACGGCGGTAGCCGCCATCGCGACGCGCCTGGCTCCCCCGGCATCCCTGGCTCTGCCCTTCACGACCACCACGCTACGCACGAGGCATGATGGACCGCGTGACCGACGCCCGCGAGAAGTCCCCGCCCCCGAGCTCCCGCTCCCGCATGACGGGCAAGCAACGCCGCGAGCAGCTCATCGAGGTCGGCCGGAAACTGTTCGCGGACAAGGGTTTCGAGGGCACGACGGTCGAGGAGATCGCGGCCAAGGCGAGCGTCTCGAAGCCGGTGGTCTACGAGCACTTCGGCGGCAAGGAGGGCTTGTATGCCGTCGTCGTCGACCGCGAGATCGCGGCCCTCCTCGGCGGCATCACCGGCGCCCTGAGCGCCGAGCTCAACAGCCGCGAGACCCTCGAACGCGCTGCGGGCGCCCTGCTCGACTACATCGAGCGCAACACCGACGGGTTCCGGATCCTCGTGCGCGACAGCCCCGCCGGGCAGTCCACCGGGTCCTTCGCGAGCCTCATCTCCGACGTCGCCAGCCAGGTCGAGCACATCCTCGCGGCGGAGTTCAAGCGCCGACGGCTCGACCCGAAGACCGCTCCCCTCTATGCCCAGATGCTCGTCGGCATGGTCGCCCTCACCGGCCAGTGGTGGCTCGACTCGCGCAAGATGAAGAAGGCCGACGTCGCTGCACACCTGGTCAACCTCGCCTGGAACGGCTTGGCCGGTCTCGAGAAGAAGCCCACCCTCGTCACCGCGGACTAACCTGACGGGATGCGCTCATTCCTGGTCACCGACGCGGTCCGCGACTACTCCGCCGCGCACAGCTCCTGGCAGCCCGACCCGGTGGTGCGCGAGCTGCAGGAGCGCACCCGCGCCCTCGGCGGCCCCGCCGGGATGCAGATCGGCGACGACCAGGGGCAGCTCCTGACCATGCTCACGCACCTGGTCGGCGCCCGCGTGGCTGTCGAGGTGGGCACGTTCACCGGCTACTCGAGCCTCTGCATCGCGCGCGGGCTGGCCGAGGGCGGCACGCTGGTGTGCTGCGACATCAGCGAGGAGTGGACCGCGATCGGACGGGAGGCGTGGCGGGCCGCCGGCGTGGCCGACCGCATCGACCTGCGCATCGCGCCCGCACTCGACACGCTCCGGTCCCTGCCGAACGACCTCGCGGTCGACCTCGTCTTCATCGACGCCGACAAGGGCGGGTACGCCGACTACTGGTCCGAGCTGGTGCCCCGGGTGCGCCCCGGCGGCCTGCTCCTGGCCGACAACGTGCTGTGGAGCGGAGAGATCGTCGATGACGAGAAGTCGGGCGACAACCTCGACGCGCTCCGGGCGTTCAACGACCTCGTCGCCGCCGACGAGCGGGTCGAGGTGGTCGTGCTGACTGCCTTTGACGGACTGACCATCGCCCGCAAGCTCTGACGCGTCCTTCGCTCCTCACCGCTCGGCACGGTCCGGACGGTGGCCCACCACGAAGATGCGACGGAACGGGAAGATCACGCCCATCGAGGTCCGGGGGTATGCCGCGCGCAGCCTCGCGTCGTAGTCCGCCAGGAACGCCTCGCGCCGGGTCTCGTCGGTGAGGGCCTCGAGCACCGGACGGAGGCCCGTCCCGCGCACCCACTCCAGCACCGGGTTGGCCTGCTGCGCCTCCGGATCGAGGATGTGCTGGTAGGTCGTCTCCCAGCCATCGACCTCGAGTCCGACACTCCCGAGCAGCTCGACGTACGCCGACGGCTGCTCGACGGCCAGGCGGTCGAGCGCCGGTCGCAGCAGCTCGGCATCGGGATGGTCGCGGGCGACCTCGCGCATCAGCGCGTGTGAGGGGGCGTCGAGGTTGCCCGGCACCTGCATCGCGAGCCATCCTCCGGGCGCCAGGGCACCGGCCCACGCGGTCAGGAGGTCCAGGTGGCTCGGCACCCACTGCAGCGTCGCATTCGTGACGATGACATCGGGCTGGGCGCCCAGCGTTCCCGGATCCCATTGCGCCACATCGGATTCCACCCACTCGACCGCCCCGGCGGTGTCGAGTGACCGCGCCGCGTCGAGCATCTGGGGGGAGTGGTCGACCCCGACGATGCGCGCGTCGGGCCAGCGCTCGGCCAGCGAGAGCGTCAGGGGTCCATTGCCACAGCCGAGGTCGACGACGACCTCGGGGTTGACCGCCCCCACCCTGGCCATGAGGTCACCGAACGGCCGGGACCGGTGGTCGGAGAACCTGGCGTACTGCTGGGGATCCCACGTGGTGCTCATGGAAGCGACCTCTCGACGACCTCTGGATCAATATCTTGATGTCAAGATACTTGACGGAAGGTAGAGTTGTCACCATGTCGACTCCCCCGCCCGACGACGTCGACCGCATCGTCGAGGCGTGGCGGCGCGAGCGACCCGACCTGGACGTCGCTCCCCTGCAGGTCCTGTCCCGGGTGTCGCGGTTGGCGCGCCGGCTCGACCTCGACCGGGTGCAGGCGTTCGCCCGACACCAGCTCGAGGGCTGGGAGTTCGACGTCCTCTCCGCACTGCGCCGGGCCGGTTCCCCGTACCAGCTCTCGCCAGGCCAGCTCATCCGCCAGACCCTGGTCACCAGCGGCACCATGACCAACCGGGTCGACCGACTCGAGCGACGCGGGCTGGTCAGCCGCAGCCCCGACCCGACCGACCGGCGCGGGGTCATCGTGCGGCTCACCCCCTCGGGTCAGCGCACCGTCGACGACGCGATGGCCGACCTGCTCGACCGCGAGCGCGACCTGCTCGCGGAGCTGTCCACCGGCGACCGCGACGAGCTCGCCGCCATGCTCCGCCGGCTGCTGTCCCCCTTCGAGGCCTGAGCCGTCAGCCGACGATCTCGGCGGCCGCGAGCCACTCGAGCTCGAGCCCCTCGCGCTCGTCGACGATCTCGCGCAGCTGCCCGTTGAGGGCGAGCACCTTCGCGTGGTCGGTGGCCGACTCGGCCATCTCGGCGTGGATCCGGTCCTCCCGCTGGGCCAGCCGCGCGAGCTGCTTCTCGACGCGCGCCATGTCCTTGCGGGCCTCGCGCAGCTCGGCAGGGCTGTGCGTCGGAGCGGCCGCCGGCGCCGGCGTGGTCGCGGAACCGCCTGCAGATTTCGTTCCCATGGGGTGGGAAACCTGCGCCGACGAGGACGCGGATGTCGACGTGGGGGCGACTGGCAGCGTGGCCAGCGGCTGGGCATGGCGGAGCTCGAGGTACTGCTCGACCCCACCGGGCAGCTGGCGGATCTTGCCGTCGCCCATCAGGGCGACCTGCTTGTCACAGGCCCGCTCGAGCAGGTAGCGGTCGTGCGACACCACGAGCAGCGTGCCCGCCCAGCCGTCGAGGACGTCCTCGAGAGAGGTCAGCGTCTCGATGTCGAGGTCGTTGGTGGGTTCGTCGAGGAGCAGCACGTTGGGCTCGTCCATCAGCAGGCGCGTCAGCTGGAGCCGACGCCGCTCGCCACCGGACAGGTCCGACACCCGGGTCTGCTGGCGGCCACCGGTGAAGCCGAGGCGCTGCGCGAGCTGCGAGGCGCTGATCTCCTTCTTGCCCAGGCGGATGTACTTGCGGACGTCCTCGATCGCCTCGATGACGCGCCAGTCGGCATACCGCTCCAGCTCACGCACCTCCTGCGTGAGGTAGGCCAGCCGCACCGTCACGCCCTGCTTGCGCTTGCCGGACGACAACGGGACCGTCCCGGCGATCGCACGCAACAACGTCGACTTGCCCGCGCCGTTGACCCCGACGATGCCGACGCGCTCCCCCGGGGCGAGGTGCCAGGTGATGCGGTCGAGCAGCAGCCGGTCGCCGAGCGTCACGGACGCGTCCAGGAGGTCGACGACGTCCTTGCCGAGACGGGTCGTGGCGAAGCGCATCAGCTCGACGTCGTCGCGCGGAGGCGGCTCGTCGGCGATGAGGGTGTTGGCCGCGTCGATGCGGAACTTCGGTTTCGACGTGCGCGCCGGTGGACCGCGGCGCAGCCAGGCCAGCTCCTTGCGGAGCAGGTTGTCGCGACGCTCGGCCGTGACTGCGGCCATCCGCTCGCGCTCGGCCTTGGCCAGCACGTAGGCCGCGTAGCCGCCCTCGAAGGCGTTGACCTTGCCGTCGACGACCTCCCACGTGGAGGTCGCGATGGCGTCGAGGAACCAGCGGTCGTGGGTGATGGCGACGACCGCGTTGTCGGGGCGGGCGCGGTGGCGCACGAGGTGTTCGGCCAGCCAGGCGACACCTTCGACGTCGAGGTGGTTGGTCGGCTCGTCGAGGAACAGCACCGTCGGGTCCTGCACGAGCAGCCGGGCCAGCGCGAGGCGTCGGCGCTCCCCGCCGGAGAGCGGTCCCACGAGGGCCTCGAAGCCTCCGACGGCCTCGGCCCCGATCCCACCGAGCAACCCCGTCAGGACGTCACGGATCCGCGGGTCGCCGGCCCAGAGGTGCTCGGCCAGGTCACCGAGCACGGCCTCGCGCACGGTGTGGGCCGGGTCGAGGACGTCCTCCTGCGCGAGCACGCCCACGCTCGAGACACCCGCCCGGGTCACCCGTCCGGTGTCGACGCCACGCTCACCGGCGAGGACGCGCAGCAAGGTGGTCTTGCCGCCACCGTTGCGGCCCACGACCCCGATGCGGTCGCCGCCGAGCACGCCGAGCGAGACCTCGTCGAGCACCTGGGCGGTGCCGAGGGCCAGCGAGGCGCGCTCGACACTGATGAGGTTGGCCACCGGTCAGCCCGGCCTGGGGGCGCTGATGACATGGGCGCCGTGGGCCGGACCCGTCGCCCGCCGCACGTCCTGCACCGCCCCCGAGGCGGTGAGGGACACGGCGAGGTCGAGCGCCGCCTCGTTGGACTCGGCGATGAACGCGACGGTCGGCCCCGATCCGGAGACCACGCCTCCGAGGGCGCCGAACTCGAGCCCAGCGTCGAGCACGTCTCCCAGCGCGGGCATCAGCGAGATGGCCGCTGCCTGGAGGTCGTTCGTCAGCGCCGCACCCAGCGCGCGGGCGTCGCCGGAGCGCAGGGCGGTCATCATCTCCGGGCTGGGCGAGGGTTCGGGCACCGGGCGGTCGCCGCGCAGCCGGTCGCACTCGGCATACACCGCCGGGGTGGACAGGCCGCCCTCACTGAGCGCGAAGACCCAGTGGTAGCTGCCGCGCGCCAGCACCGGGGCCAGCACCTCACCGCGACCCGAGCCCATCGCGGTGCCACCTCCGAGCAGGAAGGGCACGTCGCTGCCGATGCTCGCAGCGATCTCCTCGAGCTCGGGGCGGCTCAGCCCGGTGCCCCAGAGGTGGTCGCACGCGACGAGGGTGGCGGCAGCATCGGCCGACCCGCCGGCCATGCCGCCCGCGACCGGGATGTCCTTGCGGATGGTGATGTGCACCGGCTCGTCGATGCCGCCGACCTCGGCCAGGCGTTGCGCAGCCCGCGCTGCGAGGTTCGTGCCGTCGACCGGCACCCCGAGCGACTGCGGGCCCGACACGGCGATCCCCCACTCCGGCGCACTCATCACCGTCACCTCGTCGAAGAGGTTGACCGCGTGGAAGATCGTCGAGAGCGGGTGGTAGCCGTCGTCGCGCGGCGCCCCGACGAGCAGCTCGAGGTTGACCTTCGCAGGGACGCGCACCGTCACCGATGACGGTGGCATCGCGGCAGAGGTCATGGCCGCCACCCTAACGGGGTGCGGGCCGGCGCGCGGATCGGCTCAGCCGCCGCGGCCCGGCAGTCCGCCGCCCCCAGCGGATCCGGACATCTGCACAGAACCTTCACACCATCTCCGCCTCCCCTGCACTGTCGCTCTCCTACTCTCGAGAACGTGAGCACCAAGCCCCGCGTCCTCGTCGTCGAGGACGAACCCACCATCGCCGAGGCGATCGCTGCCCGGCTGGTCGCCGAGGGTTTCGACGTCGAGCAGGTGCACGACGGCCTCGTGGCGCTCGAGCGAGCCGCCGCCTGGGACCCCGAGCTGGTGGTGCTCGACGTGATGCTCCCCGGCCTCGACGGCCACGAGGTATGCCGCCGGCTCCAGGCCGAGCGACCGGTGCCCGTGCTGATGCTCACCGCCCGTGACGACGAGACCGACCTGCTGGTGGGGCTCGGGATCGGCGCCGACGACTACATGACCAAGCCCTTCTCCATGCGTGAGCTGGTGGCTCGAATCCGGGCCCTGCTGCGACGCGTCGAGCGAGCGGCCGTGGCCGGCGCTGGAGGGGGCGCCGGCACGGTCCCGCCGACGGTCGACGTCAACGGGCTGCGCATCGACGGCGCGCAGCGCCGGGTCTGGTCGCGCGAGGACGAGGTGCACCTGACCCCCACCGAGTTCGACCTGCTCGTGTGCCTCGCCGCACGCCCGGGCACCGTGCTGACCCGCGAGGCCCTGCTCGCCGAGGTGTGGGGCTGGGCCGATGCCTCTGGTACGCGCACCGTCGACAGCCACGTGAAGTCGTTGCGCCGCAAGCTCGGCGCCGACCTCCTGCGCACCGTCCACGGGGTCGGCTACGCCCTGGAGGTGGGGCCGTGAGGTACGACGTGCGGCCGCTCGACGCCATCCGGTCGATCAAGGTCAAGCTCGGCCTGCTCGTCGCGGTGACCGTGATGGTCGCGTCGGTGCTGGCCGTCGTCGGCACCCGGGCCGGACTCTCGCCGTGGGCCACGGTGCCGGTGGCCGTGCTGGCCGCACTCGGCGTCACGCAGCTGCTCGCCCGCGGCATGACCTCTCCCCTGCGCGAGATGACGCAGGCCGCCCAGCTCATGTCGACCGGCGACTACTCACGCCGCGTGCACGCCACGTCCCGCGACGAGGTCGGCGAGCTCGCCCGGGCCTTCAACCGGATGGCCGCCACGCTCGAGCTGGTCGACCGGCAGCGACGCGACCTCGTGGCCAACGTGTCGCACGAGCTGCGCACTCCGATCTCCGCGCTCCAGGCCGTCCTCGAGAACCTCGTCGACGGCGTGTCACAGCCGGGACCGGAGGAGCTGCGCCTCGCGCTGGCCCAGACCGAGCGCCTCGGCCGGTTGGTCAACGACCTGCTGGACCTCTCGCGGGTCGAGGAAGGCGTGACGCCGTTGCGGGTCAAGGAGATCCGGCTGTCCGACTTCCTGACCGAGGCCGTCGCGCAGGCCCGGGTCGACGGGCTGCGCTATGCCGTGCGGGTCCAGCCCGAGACCCTCACCGTCCCGGCCGACCCTGACCGGCTGCACCAGCTCCTCGCGAACCTCATCGACAACGCCTCGCGGCACAGCCCCGCGGGCGGACTGGTCCAGGTCAGTGCGGAGGCCGCTGGCGGTGACGTGCTCGTGGCCGTGGCCGACGAGGGACCCGGCATCGCCGCCTCCGACCGGCGAGCGGTGTTCGAGCGCTTCACCACGAGCACCGCCCACGACAGCGGCACCGGCCTCGGACTGGCCATCTCGCGCTGGGTCGCCCAGCTGCACGGCGGCAGCATCGCCGTCGCGGACAGCGACCACGGCTGCCGCATCAACGTCCTGCTACCGACGGACGCAGACCGTCCGACCACCACGAAAGAGCCCGTGATGAGCACCCTCACCCCACCCGCCCCGATCCCGGAGTCCCCGCCCGCGCCGCCGCGTGACTCGCTCACGTCGTACTGGCCGGATGCGCCGCGTCGCCGTCCCGCGATCGTCGCCGCGGCTGTCGCGACCGGCGTGGCGGCCGCACTGGTCCTCCCCAACCGCAGCCTCGGACTCGGCACCGCGCTGGTGTTCGCCGCGGTCGCCGCGACGGTCTTCGCGGCCCGGACCGCACGCGGAGGGTCTTCGCGGTGGTCGTGGCGTGACGGGGTCGACGCGGTGGTGGTCGCCCTGCTGCTTGCCACCCTGGTGCTCCGCGCCGCCGAGTGGATCACCGTCCTGTGCCTGCTCGCGGCCCTCGCCCTGGTGGCTGTGAACTCCACCCGCGCGCGCACCATCGTCGGCCTGCTGGCGACGGCTGCGGCCGTGCCGCTCGCGGCGTTGCGCGGGCTGCCGTGGTTGGGGCGCACCCTGAAGCCGCGAACCAGCGTCGCGGCGTGGCTCCCCGCCGCCCGGACGGCGCTCGTCTCGGTCGTGCTGCTGCTCGTCTTCGGTGCGCTCTTCGCCTCTGCGGACGCGCTGTTCGCCTCATGGGTCGACAGCCTCACCCCCGACATCACCTGGAACGACCTGCCCGCCCGCGTGGTCCTGGCCCTGTTCATCGCGGCTGGGACGCTCGCCGCGGCATACGTCAGCATGGCCCCGCCTGCGGTCGACCGGCTGCAGCTGCCCCTGCGCCCCAGCCGCCGGCAGTTCGAGTGGCTTGCACCCGTCACCGTGGTGAACGCCGTCTTCCTGCTCTTCCTCATCGCCCAGGCCACCGCCATGTTCGGCGGCCACGACTACCTCCAGCGCACGACCGGACTCACCTACGCCGACTACGTGCACCAGGGGTTCGGCCAGCTGACCGTCGCGACGATCCTCACCCTGACGGTGGTCGCGTGGGCGGCCCGCAAGGCCGCCCCGGGCCGGGCCCGCGATCTCGCGCTCGGCGCGCTCTGCCTCATGACCATCGTCGTCGTGGTGTCCGCGCTCTACCGGATGCACCTCTACGAGGAGGCCTACGGGTTCACCCGGCTGCGACTGCTCGTCTCGGTGTTCGAGGGCTGGCTGGGCGCGGTGGTGCTCCTGGTCATGGCGTCAGGCGTCGTGAAGGGTCGCGGGTGGCTGGTGCCGATGGCCGTGCGCCTCGGAGCGGTGGGGCTCCTGGGGCTCGCCGTCGTCAACCCCGACCTCTACATCGCGGAGCAGAACCTCGCCCGGCCCGACTCCGCCACCGCGACCGACTACGTCTACCTGGCCACCCTGTCGGCCGACGCGTACCCCGCGATCTGGAAGCTGCCCGCGGACCCGTTCGGGTGCGTCACCGGGACGGGCGAGATCTCCCGGCCCACGGGAGACGACTGGCTGGAGTGGAACCTCGGGCGGGCTCGGGCGCGCGACCTGATGACCCAGCGGCCGATGGCCACCAGCGAGCCGGCCCGCGCGGTCTGTCACCCGACCCCCTGACGTCCAGCCCGGATCGCAGCCTGGTCGCCCCAGCTTTCGGCCAATCGCCCGAAAGCTGGGGCGATCGGCGCCGTTCAGGGCACGGAACCGGGCAGTTGGCCGGTTCCTGACGGAGACGAAGGTCGCGGTCAGTCCGCGAGGGTCGACCGGGCGGCGGCAATGGCGGCGAACTCGTCGATCCCCAGCTGCTCGCCCCGCGTCCGGTGGTCGATCCCGGCCATGCGCAGGCACTCCTCAGCCCTCGGCGCGGACCCGGCCCAGCCCGCGAGGGCGGCGCGCAGGGTCTTGCGGCGTTGGGCGAAGGCCGCGTCGACGCAGGTGAAGGTGTCGCGGCGGCTCGCCGTGGTGATCGGGGCGGACCGCCGCTCGAGGAGCACCAGCCCCGACTCGACGTTCGGTACCGGCCAGAAGACGCTGCGCGGCACGGTCCCCGCGAGCCGCACCGCGGCATACCAGGCGGCCTTGACGCTGGGCACCCCGTAGGCCTTCGACCCGGGCTTGGCGGCGAGCCGCTCGGCGACCTCGAGCTGCACCATCACGAGCACGCGCTCGAGCGTCGGGAACGCCTCGAGGAAGGTGAGCACGACCGGCACCGAGACGTTGTACGGCAGGTTGGCGACCAGCGCCGTGGGTTGGGGGTCGGGCAGCTCGCGCACCTGCATCGCGTCGGCGTGGACGAGCGTCAAGCGGTCCGCGTATGCCGGTGCGAGCCGGCTCACGGTGCCCGGCAGCGCCCGAGCGAGGGTGGGGTCCACCTCCACCGCCGTCACGTGACCCACCTCGGGCAGCAGCGCGAGGGTGAGCGAGCCGAGGCCGGGGCCGACCTCGACCACCGAGTCGTCAGCGGACACCCCGGCCAGGCGCACGATCCGCTTGACGGTGTTGGCGTCGACGACGAAGTTCTGGCCCCACTGCTTGGTCGGACGCAGGCCGAGGTCCGCCGCGATCTCCCGGATCTGCGCAGCACCGAGGAACCCGCTCTGCTCGACCATGGCGCCGACTCTAGGCGACACCCACGGCCCACCTTGATCGGGTCCTGGGACAAAGGTCCGCCTCACCTGACAGACGTTCTCGGGTGAGGCGGACCTTCGCGGGGGAAGCTGGTGGGTCAGGCAGCGTGCGCGCAACCCCAGGGGCCGAGGCCCGCCTTGGCGTAGTAGCGGTTGGCGACGGTGATCTGCTCCTCGCGCGAGGCCAGGTCGGGGCGTGACGCGAAGTCGTCGCCACCGTTGGCCAGCCACGAGCTGATGTTGAACTGCAGACCGCCGTAGTAGCCGTTGCCGGTGTTGATCGACCAGTTGCCGCCCGACTCACACTGGGCGATGCGGTCCCACATGGCCGCGTTGGACAGGTTGATGCCCGCACCGGAGGTGTTGCCGGCGCTGATCGTCGTGGCGGGGCGGGCCTTGCTGCCGACGGCCACGATGGCACGGGTGGGCGCCTGGGTCACGACGGTGCTGATGACCTGCTTGCTCTCGAGCTTGCCGTCGACCCGGACCACCTTGTAGGTGACCACCTTGGCGCCGGCGGTGCCGGACCTGATCGTCTTGGTCTGGCCCACGTAGAGGGTGGAGTCCTTCTGGCGGGTGACCGGCGGTGCGATGGGCAGGGTCTCCTTGACGTCACGTGACGTCACGCGGAGCACCGCGATGCTCAGGCCGGCGGTCACCGGGGTGGTCAGGCGCGGGAAGACGCGGTCGTCGGCGTCGCGACCGATCTTGAGCTCCGACAGCACGTCGGCGACCGTCGCACCGGTGGTGCTCACGGTGCGGTTGGTGCCGTCCACGCGGACGGCGACCTGCTTGGGCGTGGTCACCGACAGGACCAGGCCCTGGCGGCCCAGCGACATGGAACGGGAGGCCGACAGCTTGGCGGCGTCGGCGCGGATGCCGAGCTCCTGCAGGGCGGCCGAGACGGTGGTGGCGGTCGTCCAGTACTCGCGGGTGCGTCCGTCGATGGTGACGGTCAGCTTGCGGCCGTAGCGGACGACGATCTTCTGGCCATCGGCGACCTGGGTGCCAGGGGCCGGGACGACCACGTCGTGCTCACGAATCGAGATGTCCTGCTTCTTGAGGATGTCGTCGACGGTGCCCGCGAAGGCGTGGACCGTCGAGGTCTTGCCGTCGACCGAGAGGGTGACGGACTTGTCAAGGTGCGAGACGCCAACGGCGCCAGCCACGAGGCTGGTGACGACCGCGGCTTGGGCGATGCGTCGAACGGGACGGGTGATCACGATGCTCCAGAGTTCGTACTCCCCGGGCATCGGTGCGGCGTCGCGTCCCCTGCCCCGTGGTGCCGGGGGGCTTGGGCGCCTGTGCCCAAGGGCAAAGGCACAGGGGTCGCTCTGGCCCGCCGTCGTGGCGGTTTGAACAACCCCTGATCGCGTCGCCCGGTGGGTCCGACCCCGGCCAACAGTCATCCACGATGACCACCTTTTCGGCAAAGGTCAAATTTTGGTAACGGAAGATTCGGGGTTTGGCCAAGCCACACCGGTGTGATTCAGGCCCGCCTCCCGGGGCTCTGCCGGGCTCTCACCACGGTCCGTAGACGGCCTCCGCGTTGTCGCTCACGGCCTGGCAGAGGGTCGGCACGGCGACCCCCATGACCCCCGCCATCGCCCGGATCGTGAGGGGCACGAGATAGGGGGCGTTGGTCGCGCCGCGCCACGGGGAGGGCGTGAGGTAGGGCGCGTCGGTCTCGACCATCACGCGGTCGAGCGGAGTCACCGACAGCGCGTCTCGCAGGCCCCTCGCGTTCTTGAAGGTGACCGTGCCGGCGAAGGAGAGGTAGTAACCGCGGTCGGCGCAGGTGCGCGCCATCGAGACGTCACCGGAGAAGCAGTGCATGACGGTCCGCTCAGGCGCCCCCTCCTCCTCGAGGATGCGCAGCACGTCGTCATGGGAGTCGCGGTCGTGGATCTGCAGGGCCTTGCCCGTCCGCTTGGCGAGGTCGATGTGCCAGCGGAACGAGTCCTGTTGCACCCCAACGCCATCCGGGCCGGTGCGGTAGTAGTCGAGGCCGGTCTCACCGACCACGCGCACGCGTGGGTGCGCGGCCAGCTCCTCGATCTCCGCGTATGCCGCGTCCAGCGTGCCGGCCTCGGCGAGCCGTGGCACCTCGTTGGGGTGCAGGGCCACGCCACCCAGCATCGCCGGGTGCCGGTCGACCATCTCGACCGTGAACCGCGCCCCGGGCAGGTCGCACCCGATCTGCACCAGCCGGTCCACCCCGACCGCCCTGGCCGCGGCGATGACTGCGGCCACGTCGGGCGCGTCCTCACCGTCACGGGCGATGTCGAGGTGGGTGTGGTTGTCCACGACCGGGATCGGCAGGGGGTCGGGGGCGTCCGGCACCCGGTGGTGACCGCCGCCCTGACCCGGGTCAGCCGTCGCCATCACCGGAGGCGTCGTCGCGGAGCCGTTCGAGCTCCTCGTCGACCACGGCCTCGTCCAGCTTGGTGAAGATCGGAGTGGGCTTCACCACAGTCGCCCCGACCACCACGGGCACCGACTCCCAGCGGGGGGTCTGCGAGTACTGACCGGTGATGATCGGGTAGGTCCGGTCGGCGTCCGCGTCGTCGAGCCCGGAGACCTCCTCGAGCACCGGCATCGGCATGAAGGTTCCCTCGCCACCGAAGGCCGCGTGCACGGCGTTGGAGGAGTGCGGCAGGAAGGGCGCCAGGATGCGGTTGAGGTCGGCCACGCACTGGGTCAGGGTGTGCAGCACGGTCGCCAGGCGCTCGCGCTGGTCGTCACCCTTGAGCTTGAAGGGCTCGGTGTCGGTGACGTACTTGTTGACCTCGCCGACGGTCCGCATCGCCTCGGCCACCGCGGACTTGATCCGCTGCTTGGCCAGCAGCCCACCCACGGTCTCGAAGGCGGCCAGCACCTTGGCCCGCACCGCCTCGTCGACGGGCTCCAGCGGGCCCGGCTGCGGGATCTCGCCGAAGTTCTTGGCGACCATCGCGGCCGTCCGGTTGACCAGGTTGCCCCAGCCGGCGACGAGCTCGGAGTTGTTGCGCTGCACGAACTCGGCCCAGGTGAAGTTGGCGTCCTGGTTCTCGGGTCCCGCCGCGCAGATGTAGTAGCGGATCGCGTCCGGGCCGTAGCGCTCCAGGACGTCGCGGATGTAGATGACGTAGCCGCGCGACGTCGAGAACTGCTTGCCCTCCATGGTGAGGTACTCGCTCGACACGACCTCGGTCGGCAGGTTCAGCACCCCGAACTGACCGGGCTCGCCCCCACGACTGCCGCGACCGGCATACCCGAGGAGCTCGGCCGGCCAGATCTGGGAGTGGAAGGTGATGTTGTCCTTGCCCATGAAGTAGTAGGACAGCGCCTCCGGGTCGTTCCACCATTCCCGCCAGCGGTCGGGCTCGCCGAGCCGGCGGGCCCACTCGACCGAGGCGGAGAGGTAGCCGATGACGGCGTCGAACCAGACGTAGAGCCGCTTGGCGGGCTGGTCGCGCCAGCCATCGAGCGGGACGGGGATGCCCCAGTCGATGTCACGGGTCATCGCGCGGGGACGGATGTCGTCCAGGATGTTGAGGCTGAACTTGATGACGTTCGGGCGCCACGTGCCGCTCTGCTCCCGACCGGCGAGCCACTCCCTCAGGGCGTCCGCGAGCGCGGGCAGGTCGAGGAAGAAGTGCTGGGTCTCGATGAACTCCGGCACCTCGCCGTTGATCTTCGACCGCGGGTTGATCAGGTCGGTGGGCTCGAGCTGGTTGCCACAGTTGTCGCACTGGTCGCCGCGCGCCTCGGGATACGAGCAGATCGGGCAGGTGCCTTCGATGTAGCGGTCGGGCAGCGTCCGCCCGGTCGACGGCGAGATGGCGCCGCTCGTGGTCTGCTCGACCATGTAGCCGTTCTTCCAGACCTGGGTGAACAGCTCCTGTGCGACGGAGTAGTGGTTGGTCGTGGTCGTCCGCGTGTAGAGGTCGTAGGAGCAGCCGAGGTCGGCGAGCTCGGACGCGATGATCGCGTGGTTGGTGTCGACGAGCTGCTGCGGCGTCACGCCCTCCTTGTCCGCGAGGACGAGGATCGGGGTGCCGTGCTCGTCGGAGCCGCTGACCATGAGGACGTCGTGGCCGGCCATCCGCATGTACCTGCTGAAGACGTCGGAGGGGATGGCGAACCCGGCCACGTGGCCGAGGTGCCGGGGCCCGTTGGCATAGGGCCAGGCAACGGCGGAGAGGACTCTTGTCACGGTTGAATCCTAGGGGTGGGCGCCAAACGGGTTTCGGCCGCTCCAGTGGCGGGGCGCACGGCACATTTTCGGCCAATCGCCCGACTTCCCGCGGATGGCCCCCTCCCAGCCCCGCAACTCCCGGCCAATCGCCCGACTTCCCGTGGGCGGCCCCCTCCCAGCCCCGCAACTCCCGGCCAATCGCCCGCTTCTTCATGGCGCTGTGGAAAACCGACGGCGAGTGCGTGGTGGCCCCCCACCCTTGAGGTATGCCGCGTCGCTCACTTCCAGGCCGGGCGTTCGACCCGAGGCTGCCCTTCACCCGTGCCGAGGCACGGGCCGCCGGTGTCACCGATCTCGAGTTGGCCGGGTCGAGGTACCAGCAGCTCTTCCGGGGAGTGCACGTCCTGGCCGTCGTGGAGCCCACTCTCGTCCTGCGTTCCCTGGCGGCCCTGACCGTCGCACCCACGTCGTCGGTCGTGACGCACCACACCGCAGCGCGACTCTGGGGCGGCGTCCCCCCGGACTCCAGTGACATCCACCTGACCATGCCGGACCTCAACCGCCCCAAGATCGCCGGCATCCGGCCGCATCGCGTCAAGACCATGCCGCCCTCGGTGAGGCGTCGAGGGTTGCCCGCCACGAGCCCCGAGCGCACCTTCCTCGACATGGGCCGATGGTCAGATCTGGTCGACCTCGTCGTGCTCGGCGACTCGCTCGTGCGGGCCGGGGTCACGACCCCGGAACATCTGCGAGACGCCGCCAGGGACTGGACCGGATACCACCGCGCGCTCGTGGTCCGCGCCGCGTCATTCGTCCGGGACAAGGTCGACTCCCCGATGGAGAGCCGGCTGCGGATGCTCATCGTCTTGGCCGGCCTGCCGGAGCCGGTGGTCAACTTCCAGGTCGTGGACGTCGACGGTCGGGTGCAGTACCGCATCGACCTGTCCTTCCCAGACCAGAGGCTGGGCATCGAGTTCGACGGCCGTCACCACATCGAGCGCGAGGGTCAGTGGGAGGGCGACCTGCTTCGGCGCGAGGACCTGGAAGCGCAGGACTGGAAGTTCGTCGTCGTCCTGGGGTCGCAGGTGTACGGGGATCCGAGGGGAGTCCTGTCCCGAATCGAGGCCGCCATGCGGTCTCGCGGCATCCGGGTGCCCGCGCTGCTCTCGGCCGAGTGGCACCGCCACTTCCCTGGCCGCCCGGGCGCGTGAGGAAGCGGGCGAATGGCCGAGTTCCCGTGGCTCCGGGCTCCGGGAGGCGTGAGGAAGCGGGCGAATGGCCGAGTTCCCGTGGCTCCGGGCTCCGGGAGGCGCGGGAAAGCGGGCGAATGGCCGACTTTCGCGCGGTTGCGGGTCAGGACGGCCGGGAAAGCGGGCGAATGGCCGACTTTCGCGCGGTTGCGGGTCAGGACGGCCGGGAAAGCGAGCGAATGGCCCGTTGTTGAGGAGGGGCACCGGGACTACGGGTTTCTCCGGATGTCTGGTCGTTGGCGGGCGAGGACCGTGGAGAGGGCAGGACCACCCCAACCGGAGGAGGAACCATGATCCGCAGGACCATCGCCCGGGCCGCCGTGGCTGCCGCTGCCCTCGCCGTCGTCGTCGCTGCACCGGCTGACGCGGCCATCTACAGCCACGACCACTTCAGCTTCACCTTCGCCGAGAGCTTCGAGGACTGCGGCATCACCGTCGACCACACGGCGGAAGGCCACGGGGGCTTCACGATCCGCACGATCAAGGGCACCGACGAGGCCTACCTGGGCTGGAACCAGGTGTCTGCCGTCGACACGTTCACCAACCCGGCCAACGGTCGCTTCTTCACGATCACCAACCACAGCACCTTCCGCGAGACCAGCGGCACCCACCTCGAGGGCACCATCTGGTCCTTCGAGTCCAAGCTGTCGGGCGCCTCGTTCACCGTGCGCGACGACTCCGGCCAGCTGGTCGCCCGCGACTCCGGGACGCTGCGGATGGTCACGACCTACGACCTCCTGGGCGACGCGCAGCCCGGCGGTGAGCAGATCGGCGACCCGGTGGTCACGGCGATGAACGGCCGCTTCACCGAGCTCGACTTCTGCGCCGACCTGGTCGACCCGCTCCTCGGCTGACAAGGCTGACCAGCGTGCAGCGACCCCGTGCAGCGAGTCCGTGCAGCCAGTCCGAGGGCGGTGCAGAGGGCCAGGGTTCGGGTCAGTCGCGCTGACCCAGGCCGGCGTCCCGCGCGCGGATGATGACCTCGGCACGGTCGGTCGCCTGCAGCTTCGACAGGATCGCCGACACGTTGTTGCGCACCGTTTTCGGTGCGAGATAGAGCTCGGCGGCGATCTGTCCGTTGGAGCGCCCGGCTGCGATGAGGTCCAGCACCTCGCGCTCGCGCTCGGTGAGCATCGGGAACTCCGTCGCCTGCCTCGCCGGGGAGGGCGCGAGCAGCTCACCGATCCGGGGGGCCAGGGAGGCGCCGAAGACGACCCCACCGGCAGCGACGGCGGTGATCGCACGCACCACCTCGTCCTGCGCAGCACCCTTGACGAGGTAGCCCCGGGCGCCGGCACGCATGGCCGACAGCAGCGTGCCGTCGTCCTCCCCCATGGTGAAGACCAGCACCCCGACCGAGGGCTGCTCGGCCAGGACCCGCCGCGTCGCCTCGATCCCGTTGACCTGCGGCATCTGGATGTCCATCACGATCACGTCCGGACGGTGCTCGGCCGCCAGTGCCACCGCCTCTGCGCCGTCGGCCGCCCGGGCGACGACCTCGATGTCAGGGTGCGGCTCGAGCAACGTCGCCAGCCCGTCACGGAAGATCGGGTGGTCGTCGGCGATCAGCACCCGCACCACGGCCCGCTCCCCGCCGGACCCGTCCCGTCCCGAACCATCCCCGCGAACGCCGTCGCCCGTCATCCGTTGCCTCCCACCGGCAGCCACGCCCGCACGCCGTCGCCCGTCATCCGTTGCCTCCCACCGGCAGCCACGCCCGCACCGTCGTCCCGCCACCGGGTGGGCACACCACCTCGTACCGCCCACCGAGCTCCTCGGCCCGCTCCCGCAGCGATCGCAGCCCGACCCCCGCCACGACGTCCGGCGCGATGCCGCGACCGTCGTCCCGCACCTCCACCGCCAGGTCGGCGGGTCCAGCGGTCAGCGTCACCGTGCACGCCTTGGCGTGCGCGTGGCGGGCGACGTTCGTGAGCGCCTCCGACACGATCCGGTATGCCGCGACCTCGACGGCCGCGGGCAGGCCGGCCACGTCGTCGGCGCGGACGGACACCTCGAGCCCGGCGGCCCGGGTGCGGTCGGCCTGTTGCTCGACCGCGGCCAGCAGGCCGAGGTCGTCGAGCGCGGGGGGTCGCAGGCCGTGGACGAGCCGGCGCACGTCGGCGAGCGCCTCGGTGATCTCGGCGCGCGACTGCACGACGAGACGGTGGGCGGTCGCCGGGTCGGACTCGACGGCGTTGCCGGCGGCGTCCAGCCGCATGGCCACCCCACCGAGGACAGGGCCGAGGCCGTCGTGCAGGTCGCGTCGGATCCGGCGTCGGTCCTCCTCCCGGGCAAGGACCAGCTGCTCCCGCGACGCCTGGAGCTCGCGGGCCAGCAGGCTGCTCCGCACGGCGATGGCCGCCTGCCGGACGACGTCGACGAGGAGGACCTGGTCGCGCCGCGACAGCATCCCCCGGATGCCTCCGTCGGGCAGCTCGATCGAGCCGATCCGCTCTCGGCGGTACGTGATCGGGAACGAGCGGCTCGCGACGGGCGCTGTCCCGTGCGTCGCCGCGAGCCCTTGTCCACCGGGCCCGAGCACCTCGACCCGCACGAACGGCACGCGGAAGGCCTCGGCCACGCTCGCCGCGAGCGCCGGGAGCTGCTCCTCGAGCCCACCCGACTCCTCGAGCCGCTCGGCGAGGGCGGAGACCACCTCGTACCGCTCTCCCCGTCGACCGAGCACCCGGCGGCGCACCTGCGCCGTGAGCCAGGAACGCAGTGGGCCGTAGGCCGCGACGGCCAGGACGAGGACGAGGACGGTGACCTGGCGTTCCTCGAAACGGTCGCCCAAGAGGGCTGCGGCGGCCGCGACGACCCCCAGGTCGAGCAGGACGAACAGTGCGGCGATCGCGCCGTAGACGAGCGTGCCACCGACGAGGGCGTCGATGTCGCCGGTCTGGGGCCGCCCCACCCCGATGACGACCGAGAGGCTGGTCGCCACCAGGGCGACCACGAGGGCGGCGAACCCGACCGGTCCGTTGACGTCGAGCAGCATCACCCCGCCGGCGAGCAGGCAGACGATGGCGGCCCAGAGCAGCCAGCGCAGCTGGGTCCGCTCGACGCCGGCCGAGCGAGCGTGTCGGGCGAAGACGGTGGCGGCGGCCAGTGGCATCGCCAGCATCGTCAGCACCTGCCCGACGTGGATCGTGGCGATGGCCGCGCCGTCAGACAGCGGGAGGCTGAGCTGAGGGAGGAGCCGCACCACCTGGTCGGGGAGCCGGCCGTCGTAGACCACGTGGTCCGGAGCCAGGATGAGGCTGAGTGGCAGGGCAAGCGACATGACCACCGCAGCCGCAGCGGCGCCTCGCCAGCGGCCCCGGGGCAGTCGACCCGTCGGGTACAGCACGAGCACCAGGGGCAGGGCCACCAGCAGCAGCGACCCGGCCTCGGAGACGACCCAGTACGCGAGTCCGGTGAGCGGGAGGGTCGGCCGCTGGTGGAGCCCCACCACGGCATACGACTCGCAGAAACCGTCGAGGGCCCAGAAGCCGCCGGTGGCGGCGAGCACCAGACCCACCACGTGCCTCGGCCGGAAGGCGAGGATCGCGGCACCGCACAGGCCGACGAAAGCCCCGATGGCGCCACTGACGACGCCGCGCTCGCTGACGTAGAGCACCCGCTGCGCATCGGTCGACCTCGCGTCGAGCAGCACGCATCCCACCACGAGCGCGAAGAGGGCCACCACGATCAGGCCGGGCAGGACGAGGTGTCGTCGACTCGCACCGGAGCCGGGCGCGTCCGAGCCGGGCGCAGCCGGGCCCGAGGCCTGGGCGCGCAGGGCTGGCACGGCGGTCACCTCGTCAGTGTGCCAACGCCGGTGTCCCGTCGTCAGGGGATTGGTGTCCCGACCGGACGGGACAACTTCGGGGACCGGGAACGGGACAGCGGTCCCTGCCGCCCGGGTCGTGGGGCGCCGCAGAGTCCTCGGCAACGGCACCGACCCGGCGCCGACCACTCACCACCCGACCAGACCAAGGAGACCCACCATGTCGCTCACCAGGACCTCGGCACCCGCTCGATCCGACGTCACCACCGACGCGAGCCAGCCGCTCGTTGCGCCGAACCCCCGCCCGTACTTCCGGCACGGCACCATGCTCACCGTCGGCGCCCTCGCCTGGTCGAGCATGATCGCGGTGTTCGGCTTCAACAACGAGAGCACTGCCTACCAGTACGCCCACAACGCCGGCGCCTTCCTGTTCCAGATCGGTGTCCTCTCGCTGGTACGCGTCCTGTGGCGCTCCAAGGCGATCGGTGCCGGCAAGGTCGCCCGGACGGTGCTGCGCATCGAGACCGGGGCCCTCGTCCTGGCAATGGCCTCGACCACCTCCGACTTCTTCGGCCTCACGAACCTGGACAACCCGGCGTCGCTGGCGCTCGACATGTTCTGGCCGATCTCGATGCTCGGCATGTCGCTCATCGGCATCCGCATCGCCATCGCCGGCCGCTGGAAGGGCCTCTCCCGCTTCTACCCCATGGTCGCCGAGAGCTGGGCCGTCGTCACCGTCCCGACCATGGGCATCCTCGGCGAGGGCGTGGCCCGCTGGGTCGGCGCCGCCCACCTGGTCCTCGGCTACGCCGTCCTCGGCCAGATCGTCGCCCGCAAGAAGGCGGACGGCAGCTGACCCGGCCACCCGCCAGCCACCACCACGAGGTATGCCGCGTGCGGACGCCGCACGCGGCATACCCGTGCGCGTGGCCGGAACCTCCCGCCCGGGAACCACGCATCGGGCACCCGCGTCGAGTAGACATGTCCTCACAGGTGCACCGCACCCGCACAGGAGGTGGCCGATGTTCGCCGCGCTGACCGGCATGGGGTTGTCCGCAGCAGCGGGCCTCAACGCCTACATCCCGTTCCTCGTCGTGGCCCTGATCGCGCGGTTCACCGACTTCCTCACACTGCCCCAGTCGTACTCGTGGATCGAGTCGTGGTGGGCGATCGGGATCGGTGCCGTGCTGCTGCTCACCGAGGTGGTGCTCGACAAGATCCCCGCCGTCGACACCGTCAACGACGCGGTGCAGACCTTCATCCGGCCCAGCATGGGCGGCCTGGTCTTCGCCGCGACGTCGGCGGCCGAGGGCCTCGACAACTCGACCTGGATGACCCAGAACCCATGGGTGGGCGTCGTGCTGGGCATCATCGTCTCGGGGCTGGTGCACGGCGGGAAGACCGTGGCGAGACCAGCGATCAACGCGGGGACCCTCGGCTTCGGCGCACCGATCGCGTCGACCGTCGAGGACGGCGCCTCCGTGGGACTGAGCCTCGTCGCGGTGTTCATCCCGGTGCTCGTCGTGCTGTTCCTCGTGCTGCTCGCCTGGCTCCTCGTGTGGCTCTGGCTCAAGGTGCGGCGATGGCGCAAGCGGCGAGACGGCCGAGCAGCACTCGCCTGACGCCCGGCCCTCGCATGACTCGTCCAGCCGGGACCGCGAGGATGGGCGCATGACCGTCGCCGCTGCCCCGCCCCCCACGCGTCGCGCACTGGTCGTCGAGACCGCGTTGGTCCTCGGGGTCAGCCTCGGGTCGTCGGGCATCTACGCGGTGCTGTCCCTGGTCAACAAGCTCACCCGCAACGTGCCGCTCAACCAGCAGACGACGGCGATGAACTCCTCCGTCACGCCGGACCGGCCCTGGCTCGACCTGGCCTACCAGCTGGTCGGGATCGCGCTGGCGCTCGTCCCGGTCGCGCTGGCCCTCTACCTCCTGAGCCGCGACCGCTCGGACGCCCGTCACGCGATGGGCTTCGACCTGCGCGAGCCGGGCCGTGACCTGGTGCGAGGTGCGGCCCTCGCGGCGGCGGTCGGCCTGCCGGGACTGGGTCTGTACGCGGCGGCCAGGGCGATCGGCCTCAACACCACCATCGCGGCCGCCAACCTCACCGATGTCTGGTGGACGATCCCGGTCCTCGTCCTCGCGGCCGCGCAGAACGCGGTGCTCGAGGAGGTCGTGATGATCGGCTACCTCTACACCCGGTGGCTGCGTGCCGGGTGGTCGCTGCCCGCCGTGGTCGTCACGTCGGCGCTCATCCGCGGGATGTACCACCTCTACCAAGGGTTCGGCGGGTTCGTCGGCAACCTCGTGATGGGGCTGTTCTTCGGGTGGGTCTACACGCGCACGAGGCGGGTCGGGCCCCTCGTGGTGGCGCACACCCTGCTCGACGTGGTGGCCTTCGTCGGCTACGCCCTCCTCAAGGACCACCTGGCCTGGCTCAGCTGACCGGCCGCCTGGCGAGGAGAGCGGCGTCGTAGAGCGCCTTCTTCGACAACCCGGTCGCCAGCGCGACGTCTGCGCAGACGTCCTTGAGCCGCTCCCCCGAGGCAACCCGCTCCTGTATGCCGGGCAGCGCCTCGTCGACGGTCGCCACCTCCGGGGTCGCCCCGGCCACGACGACGGTGATCTCGCCGCGCACCCCCTCGGCCGCCCAGGCGGCCAGCTCGGCCAGCCCGCCCCGACGAACCTCCTCGTAGGTCTTCGTCAGCTCACGACAGACCGCGGCCCTCCGGTCGGGGCCGAAGGCCTCGGCCATCGCGAGCAGGGTCGCGTCGATGCGGTGCGGGGCCTCGAAGAAGACCATCGTGCGGCGCTCCGCAGCCAGCGCGGCCAGCCCACGCGCCTTCTCGCCGGGCTTGCGCGGGAGAAAGCCCTCGAAGCAGAAGCGGTCCACCGGCAGCCCCGAGACGGCCAGGGCCATGAGGACGGCGCTCGGCCCCGGCACACAGGTCACCCTGATGCCGGCCGCGACCGCGGCGTCGACCAAGCGGTACCCGGGGTCCGACACGGACGGCATACCTGCGTCGGTCACGACCACGACGCGAGCTCCGCCGCGAAGGCGCTCGACGAGCTCGGGCGTCCGTGCTTCCTCGTTGTGCTCGTGGTAGCTGAGGACGGACCCACTCGGCGTGATGCCGAGGTCGGAGCACAGGCGGCGCAGCCGTCGGGTGTCCTCGGCCGCCACGACGTCGGCGGTGGCGATCTCCTCGGCCAGGCGGGGAGCGGCGTCGCGGGGATCGCCGATCGGGGTGGCGGCGAGGACGAGGACACCGGCGTCGGAGGTCACGTCGCCATCCTGTCAGGGGTGCCGGAGTTGCTGTGCATACGATGGCGCGCATGACCCGGATCGAGCTGCTGCGATCACGGCTGCTCGGATTCAGGCCCACCGACACCCTCTGGGGATGGCTCGGGCCCCTGTTCTTCGCGGTCGTCGGCGGGGGCATGCGCTTCTGGGCGCTGGGCCGCCCGCACCAGCTGGTGTTCGACGAGACCTACTACGTCAAACAGGGCGTCTCGATGCTGGAGTACGGCGTGGAGCTGCGGGTGCCGGACACGATCAAGAAGCCTGACGAGCTGTTCACCCAGGGGACCCCGGACGTCTTCGGCACCGAGGGCGACCTGGTCGTCCACCCGCCGGTCGGCAAGTGGATCATCGCGGCCGGTGAGCACCTGTTCGGGCAGACGTCGTCGTTCGGCTGGCGCTTCTCGGTGTGCGTCCTGGGCACGCTGTCGATCCTCATGATCGGCCGGGCCGCCCGGCGGATGTTCGGGTCGTCACTGCTGGGCACGATCGCCGCCTTCCTGGTCGCCTTCGAGGGGCATCACTTCGTCCAGTCGCGCACCGGGCTGCTCGACCTCATCGTCATGTTCTGGGCGCTGTTGGCCTTCTGCGCCCTGCTCATCGACCGCGACCGCTCCCGCGAGCTCCTCGCCGAGCGCGCCGCGGGCCTGTCCAACCACGCCCTCGCGTCGGGGCTCGGACCGTGGCTGGGGGCCCGCCCGTGGCGGTGGGTGGCCGGCATCAGCCTCGGCCTGTGCGCCGGCACCAAGTGGTCGGGCCTGTTCTTCCTCGTGGCGTTCGGGCTGATGACGGTCTGGTGGGACATGGGAGCGCGCCGCGCCGTCGGTGTGCGGCACTGGTTCTCCTCGGCCGTGGTCACCGACGGGCTCTGGGGCGCCCTGGTGATGTGCACGACAGCCGTCGCGACCTACCTCGCGTCGTGGGTCGGGTGGTTCCGCTCGCCCTTGGGCTACGACCGCACCTGGGGTGCGATCCACCCCTCGCGCGACACCCCGTGGGTGCCCGACGCCGTGCGGTCCCTGTGGCACTACCACCAGGAGATCTACACCTTCCACGTCAACCTCCACGACAACCACCCCTACCGCACCAACCCGTGGTCGTGGGTGATCCAGGGCAGGCCCACCTCGTTTTTCTACGAGGGGCCGAAGCGTGGTGAGGACGGCTGCGCCGTCGCCCAGTGCTCCAAGGCGATCACCTCGATCGGCACCGTCTCGATCTGGTGGCTGGGGGCGGCCGCCATCTTCGTGCTCGCGTTCTACTGGATCTTCAAGCGCGACTGGCGCGCCGGCGGCATCCTCGCGGGGCTCGCCGGCGGCTACCTGCCCTGGTTCGGGCTCGAGGAGCGCACCATCTACTCCTTCTACACCGTGGCCTTCGAACCGTGGATCATCTTCGCCGTCGTCTTCGTCCTCGGCCTGGCTCTCGGTGGTCGCACCGACTCGTGGCGCCGACGGGAGATCGGCCTGTACGTCGTCGGCGGCTACTGCCTGCTGACCCTGGCGATCTTCGCGTTCTTCTGGCCGATCTACACCGCCCAGGTGATCCCCCAGAGCCAGTGGTCGCTGCGGATGTGGTTCCCCAGCTGGGTCTGACGCATCGGCCGGACCTCCGAGTCGAGGGGTCAGCCGTTTGGTCAGGAATGGTCTGTTCTTGACCATTCCTTGACCAACGTCTCGGGGCTTGGTATCCGGACATAGCGCCATAGTCGGGACACAAGTCGAAGGCCCTTTCCGACCCGAGTGGGGGGCTTTGCCTTCGTTGGCCGCTGAACACGGCACTTTACGTCCCGCATACCCTCTCTTTACTATCTCTTGACCATTCCATGACCTCCACCACACACTCAGCGCACAACGCCGGGTGTGGCACGAACCACTGGACCTCACCCCCGGCGTCACACCATTCGGGACAAGAGGGCAGGGGCTCTACACATGAACACCAAGCGAGTTTCGATCGCGGTCGCGGTCACAGCACTGGGTCTGGCAATCGCACCGGGGGTGGCGTCCGCAGCGGACAGCCAGGTGCCGTGCGGGACGCCCGCCAAGCAGGCGGTCTACTCGACCGTCGTCACGCCGGGCACGGCTGCCGTGACCCACGACGAGTACCAGTGGAGCTCCGTCTCCGAGGTCATCGAGCAGAAGTGGCACCGGTACCAGGTGGACGCAGCCGCCCAGGACGCGGTCTACGACATCGTCCACCACGACGCCGTGTACGTGCCCGTCACGCTCCCCGGCACGCCGGCCTGGGACGAGCAGGTCCTGCAGACCGCGGCCTACGACGAGCAGGTCCTGCAGACCGCAGCCTACGACGAGCAGGTCCTGCAGACCGCCGCTTGGGACGAGCAGGTCCTCCAGACCGCCGCCTACGACGAGCAGGTCGTGACGCCCGGCTACGACGAGCAGGTCCTGCAGACCGCTGCCTGGGACGAGCAGGTCCTGCAGACCGCTGCCTGGGACGAGCAGGTCCTCCAGACCGCCGCCTACGACCAGCAGGTCCTCCAGACCGCCGCCTGGGACGAGCAGGTCATGACCTCGCCGGCCGTCTACGCCACCGAGTACCACTTCGTCCAGAAGAACGGGAAGGGCGAGCGCTGGGACATCGACCCCAACTGGAACGCCCAGCCCCAGCAGAGCTCGGGTGGCTGGATCGCCACGGGCGAGACCCGCCAGGGCGCGCTCACCTCGCCGGCCGTGTACACGACGGTCCACCACGACGCGGTCTACACCACGGTCCACCACGACGCCGTGTACACGACCGTCCACCACGACGCCGTGTACACGACCGTGCACCACGACGCGGTCTACACCACGGTCCACCACGACGCGGTCTCCACGACCGTCCACCACGACGCCGTGTACACGACCGTCCACCACGACGCGGTCTACACCACGGTCCACCACGACGCGGTCTACACCACGGTCCACCACGACGCGGTCTACACCACGGTCCACCACGACGCGACGCCCGGCGACACGATCCAGGTCCTGGTCACGCCGGCTTGGGACGAGCAGGTCCTGGTCACGCCGGCCACCCCGGAGGTCGGCCACTGGGACGAGGTCTGGGCCGTCGACTCCCCCGGTGCCGACTGGTCGGCCACGGGCGAGACCCAGACGGTCGAGGGCGAGACCCAGCTGGTCTGGGCCGCCGTCTCGCCCGGCGAGGGCTGGACCGAGACCGGTCTCTACCGGACCGTCGTGGACACCCCGGCCGTGCCGGACTCGTCCTCCCAGGTGCTGGTGAGCCCCGCAGTCCCGGCAGGCGCCGCCTGCGTCGTCGACGACCCGTCGACGGGCAGTGGAGAGACGGGCGACCCCGCACCGGCGAACCCCGCCTCGGCGGTTCCGGCCGCCGCTGGTCTGGCCAAGCCCGCCGCCGTCAACGCCACCACCGAGCTCGCCTTCACGGGCTCCGACCCGACGTTGATGTGGCTCGGACTCGGCTTCCTGCTCAGCGGTCTCGGCCTCTCGGCCGGCTACCGCAAGGTCGCGCAGAAGCGCTGACCCGAAGAACCTCATGGCTGAGGGGTTCGCGGCCCAGGGGGTGGGCCGCGGACCCCTTCCATGTCAGGAGCCCCCCGTCCCAGGGGCTCCACCTCACAGCGGCTCCACGTCCCGGGGGCTCACTGTGACAGTGCCGACCCCGGCACCGGCGACCAGCCGGTGCCGGGGTCGGCCAGTCACGACCAGGTGGTCTGGTGACCCTCAGTAGAGGCACCAGGCCAGCACGTAGTCGGCCGGGGTCGCCCTCAGCACCTGCCCGGCCCCGATCGTCGCCGGCGCCACGGCGAGCACCGCGAACAGCCCCACCCGCAGCCGGAACGTGGTTCGCCACAGGGCGACGAGCCACGGGGCGGCGGTCGCCAGGGCCAGGACCACCAGCGCCCGCTGCGCTTCGGCGAGATCGGCGGGGAGAGCGGGTTCCTGGCACACCCCTGCGTGCCTGAGCGTCTGGTACGCCGCCACGACGAAGGTGACGAACCACGAGACCAGCACCGCCACCACGGTGGCGGTCCACAGGGCCGGCCGCCAGCCGCGCCACCGGATCAGCGGACGCGGACCGGTATCCACCCCACCTGCACGTGCCCCATCCCCGGCCCCTCGGTCGGCCACGTTCGACGAACCAGCAATGGCCATGCCCCACCTTGACCCGTGGCAGGCGGCCACCACATCCGCGTCGGTACTCACCGCCGGCACCCCGGCGGCCACCTCGGTGGCAACCTCGAACAGGACCTCGAGGACGACCCCTGAGGCGAGCGGCAGGCCCGAGGGGCGATCGCCAGGCCCGCAGAGAGGCGATCGGCAGGGCCCGCAGAGGGGCGATCGGTCAGAGCCGCAGAGGGGCGAACCCGGCCTTGAGGATGGCCAGCATGGTGAACGTCTGGTCGTAGCCACGGTCGTGCCCCGCCCACCTGAACCAGTTCGAGGGCAGCGGCTTCGTTCCATCGGCACCGTTGATCCCGTGGTAGATGTCGATGCAGACCGCCCGGTGTGCCGTGGCCGTGCGGCAGATCCCGTCATTCAGGGCGTCGGAGAACACCTTGGCGCCGGTGAGGCCCTTGACGATCGACTCCGGGGGTCGGTCGGGGGCATAGTCCTTGCTCGGGATGAGCTCGTTGTAGAAGTTCGTCACCCGGATCGCCGTGGGTTTCGCGCCCCGGATCGTGTGGATGGTGTCGATGACCTGGCCGAGCGCCAGCAGCGAGGGTGTGACCTTCTGGTCGATGCACGACCGCGTGGCCCAGGCGCCGTGGCAGATCGGGTCGTCGTCCTGCTGCCAGGGCACGTCGTTGGCCCCGAGCGTGATGGTGATGATGTCCGCTGCAGCGATGGCCACTCTGGGGTCAGGCGCCTTCGGATCCTGCGTCTCCCCGCCCCACGAGTCGTTCGTGATCTCACCGAGCAGCTGTGGGGCCGTCAGGGCGTTGTGCTGGGTCGCATCGATGAGGTCGACGCGCTTGCCCGTCGACTTCACGAGCGCGGCGCGGAGCTGGTGTGGGTAGGAGTGGCTGCAGTCCGTGCAGTCGTGGTCCCACACGGTGGAGTCACCCATCGCCAGGATCGTCAGGTCGGCGCGCGGTGCGGTGGTAGCCGAGGTCGAGGAGCCCGAGGTCGAGGGGCTCGCGGTCGAGGGGCTCGCGGTCGAGGGGCTCGCGGTCGAGGGGCTCGCGGTCGAGGAGCTCGTCACCGGGGCATCCCCTGAGGCGCATCCCCCCAGCAGCAGGGCCGCGCTGGTGATCACACCCGCGGCGGCAACCGGACCGGAGACTCGCATCTTCGGAGGCTAGGGCGGGGCGAGGCCGGTGCCATCAGGGATAACCCGTAGCCGACTGGGGCGGCGACCATCGCCGTCACCCGGTCGATGCTGGTCAGTCAGCAGGCAGGAGGGGCAGGAGGACGGCGCGGGTGGTGGCGTCGGGCTGCCACCAGAGCGCGTTGCCCGACAGCCGGAGCACGTCGAGGCAGGAGCCGACGAACTCGACCTGTTCCTCAGCCGGGATCTGGGCCCCCGGGGTCTGCAGCCGCAGGGTGAGCTCACGGCGCGACGGCGGGCACGTCTTCGGCGCCCGGGTGCTGAAGGTGCTGGCGGCGAGGTCGGCCTGGACGACGGCCATCGCCTCGGTGCTGAGCCGCACCGCCTGGTAGTCGCGGGGCGCCAGGCGGTCGGAGCCGGACGGGTCGAACACCGGGTAGCTGCACAGGATCCCGGGAGAGTGATCGGCCCGCAGCGTGGTCAGTGGAGTCCTCAGCGGAAGGGGCTCGTCGAGCTTGGGGGGTGAACACTGGGGCGCGTTGCCGGAGACTCCCGCAGCGTCACGGTCAGCCTGCTCGTACGCGAGCGCTGCCAGGTAGCGGGCGACGACCTCGCGTCCACTGCACGCGAGGTCGGAGCTGCGGAAGGACACCGGCTCCGCACCGACCCGCTTGACCACCAGGAGGAACGGAGGTCCAGCCGGTCCCGGTGCGCACGCCGCCGAGGGCGTCGATGCGATCCCGCCGCTCAGGTAGTCGACCCAGCGCTCCAAGGTCAGGGGGGCGCCCGGCAGCTGCCAGCCCGGGCCCTCGGCGTCACCGAGCGGACAGATCGCGGCCGACTCACCACTCGGGTCGGTCCGCGGGAGCACCGGCGGCGCAGTCTGCCGCGGGCTCCGGCACAGCTCCTGCGTCACGGGGTTCGGTGCCGGCCTCGCAGGCACCGGCCGCGGTTGCTGGATACCCATCCACACGACGGCGACGAGTGCCGCCACGACGGCGAGCGCCACGGTCCCACCCGCAGTGCGGGCGTTCCGGCTCCGGCGCGCGTAGGTGGCGGCGCCGTCGATCAGGCCGCCGGGATCGGCCTCGAGGTCGGGCGGCACGGCGTCGCGCAGCAGCTGCCGCACCGAGTTCTCGAGCTCAGCCACGGGGCACCTCCTCGGTCACGATCATCGGGCTGCGGCGCAGGGCCGCCAGACCCTTGGCGCACTGGCTCTTCACCGTGCCGACGCTGCATCCCAGCAGCTCGGCGGTCTGGGCCTCGGTGAGGTCGTCGAAGAAGCGCAGCACGACGACGGCTCGCTGGCCGCGAGGCAGGGTGCCGAGCGCCGCGAGCAGGTCGTGGCGCACGTCGGCCGACGACGCGGCATACCAGGTGGCGTCGCCGCGCGGCTCCGGGAGACGGGCCGTGGGCCGCTCGCCGTTCCAGCGCCGGCGCCACCACGCGATGTATGTCGTGAGCATCACCTTGCGCACGTACTGCTCGTAGGCGCCCATCCCCGTCGCGCCGATCCGGGACCAGTGCGGCCAGGTCTTGCCCAGTGCCGTCTGCAGCAGGTCCTCCGCCAGGTGGTGGTCGCCGGTCAGGAGCCAGGCGGTGCGCAGCAGCACGGTGCCACGCGCCACGACGAACTCCTCGAACGTCGGGCGTGGTGTCGTCCGACGCTCGTCCGACGTCCCCACCACGCTGGCCTCCTTCCCCTCCGTCAGCGCCACCCCCAGAGTGACATCACGACCGGCTACCTGAGGAAGTCGCAGAGGTTGAACTCCGGGAAGGCCGGGTGCAGCACACCGGTGCCGTCGTCAAGGGTCCGTAGCTGGCCGCCGTACTGCACCAGGAGCTGGTTGGTGGCTGACCTGACCTGGACCACCAACCCGACCAGGAGGTTGTTGCGGTCGTTGACGATGACCGGGCTGTTGGTGCGCAGCAGGAGCTGGTGTCCGTTGCCCACGACGTCCGCGGTGATGTGGATCGAGAGCATGGAGACCGTCCCGTTGTCCAGCGCGGTGTCGCTCTCCGTGTCGGTCACGGTCACCGGGAATCCGCAGCTCGCAGTGAGGAACTCGCTGAAGCTCGCGTCGTAGAAGGTCGCCTTGCCGAAGTGCTCGGCAGGCGCCCCTGCGTTGGCCGGGGGAGCAGCCGCGAGGAGGGCCAGGAGCGCCAGTGCGGCGACCAGCGCCCGACGACCCGCTCGTGGGGGGATCCTCGTGGGCACGGCTTCCGCCTCGGCCCACCCGCTGGTCCGACGGTCACCCGTGTCGGTCGCCGCGCCATACGTCGTGTGCGTCCAGAACATGGCCTCGCTCCTTCGCCATCGTGGTGGGCCGACGGCGGCCGGCGCACCGAAGGCACCTGCCTCCGCCCCTTCAACAGGGGTCGACCCGGCCGGAAGGTTGCCTCGCGCGAGGCTGGTCAGCGCCCTCGGGGTCGCACCGTCAGGTCGACAGGGTCAGCTGGGCGCGGTGGTGGGCGTAGTGGAGCACCGGATAGGCGTACACGTCAGCGAGCGACATGAACGGGCGGAAGTACGGGTCCCAGCTGGTCGGGAACGGCATGCCCCGTCCGAGCCGCTCTTCCGCCTCGTCATGGAGGCGGACGACGAGTCCGTCGACGGTGCGGTCGCTCAGCCACGCCAGCCGGTCGTGGTTGAACACGAGCGCCCCACCGCAGGAGCCCGCGTAGTTGACCCAGTGGAACGGCACCCGTCCCGCATCGAGCAACCGGGCGAACCCCCGTCCCACCCGCGGCGGCAGCACCGAGACCAGGCGCACCAACGGCAGCAGGCGGCGCACGATCAGGAACCCGAAGACCATGTGGAACAGCAGCTGCTCGTTGCTCCACCTGGTGCCGTTGCTCCGCGCCCGCAGCCGGTCCGCCGGTGCGGTGGACAACAGGTGGCGCAGGTCGTCCCGGCACGCGGTCAGGTCAGCCACGATCGCGGCGCGGTCCACCGCACCGTCGGGCCGCTCCTCAGAAGTCGTCACGGTTCTCAGGCCAGCGTGAGGAAGAGCTTCTCCATGGTGGCCTGGTCCTCGGCGCTGATGCCGTCCGGCGAGGTGAGGCACTCGCGCATGCCGGAGGACACGATGGCGAACCCGGCGCGGTCGAGGGCGCGGTTGACAGCGGCGAGCTGGGTGACGACGTCACGGCAGTCGCGGCCTTCCTCGATGAGCCGGATGACACCCCCGAGCTGGCCCTGGGCGCGGCGCAGGCGGTTGATGACGGGGGTCATGTCGTCGGTGTTCAGGGTGACCATCGGTGCTCCTTGGGTGTGGCAGGCGGTTGCTGCTGGGTCTGCTGGGCCTCTGGGCTGAGGATATACCTGCTGGGGTATCCAGCGGATCACCGGCCAGCAGCATTCCCCGCCACGATGCGGGTACCCGGTGGGGTATGTCACAACCGCACCGCGCATTTGACTGGAATGCCCCCCCGGGGTACTACCGTTGGAGACAGCAGATACCCCAGCGGGTATCTCTTTCCACTCGAAGGAGACGCAACCCAGATGTCCGAGGCCACCCTCGCGCAGCTCGCCGCCGACCGCGCCGACGGTGCTCCAGTCGTCCACGACCGAGAGCGCGGCGAGTATGCCGGCCGGCCCGGGACGCTCGCGACCCCGCCCGTCATCGTCGCCATCGACACCCCCACCCTCGGGGACCGCTCGTACCTCGCTCACGACGGCCAGGTCGCCGTGGTGGTCGACCCGCAGCGCGACATCGACCGCGTCCTGGACCTCGCGTCCGAGGCCGGGGTGCGCATCACCCACGTGTTCGAGACCCACGTCCACAACGACTACGTCACCGGGGGGCTGGCCCTCGCCGAGGCGACCGGCGCCGCCTACCTGGTCAACGCAGCGGACCAGGTCTCCTACGACCGCACCCCGATCGACGACGGCGACGTCATAGACGTGTCCCCGACCCTGCGGATGCGGGCCATCGCCACTCCCGGCCACACCTTCACCCACCTGTCCTACGCCCTGGAGTCGGCGCCGGAGCCCGGTGCGCCGTTCGAGTCGGTGGGGGTGTTCACCGGCGGGTCCCTGCTGTTCGGCGCGACCGGGCGCCCGGACCTGCTCGGCCCCGACCACACGCACGACCTGGTGCACCACCAGTTCGCCTCCGCCCACCGCTTGGCCGACGAGCTCCCAGAGCACACGCCTGTCCTGCCCACCCACGGCTTCGGGTCGTTCTGCTCGGCCGGGTCCACCGGCGGCACGACCGCCTCGACCATCGGGGCGGAGAAGCAGCACAACCCCGCCCTGACCGAGGACGAGGAGCAGTGGGTGGCCGACACGCTCGCGGGGCTCGACGCCTACCCCGCGTACTACGCGCACATGGCCCCGGCGAACAGCGCGGGTCCCAGCGCCCCGGACCTGACCGCGCCGGAGCACGCCGACAGGGAGACCCTCGCCGCCCGCATCCGGGAGGGCGAGTGGGTCGTCGACCTGCGCACCCGCACGGCGTTCGCCGCCGGTCACGTCACCGGGACCCTCAACTTCGGCCTCGACGGCCAGTTCGCCACCTACCTCGGCTGGCTCATCCCGTGGGACACCCCGCTGACGGTGCTCGGCGACAGCCGGGAACAGGTGGCCGAGGCGCAGCGCGAGCTCGTCCGGATCGGCATCGACCAGCTCGCCGGTGCAGCGACCGGCACGCCGGACCAGTGGACCGACGAGCCGCTCGGCTCCTTCGAGCGCGCCGTCTTCGCCGACCTCGCGCAGGTCCGGCACCACCGCCCGGTCGCCGTCCTGGATGTGCGGCGGGTCACCGAGTTCGCCGCCGGCCACCTCCACGAGGCGGTGAACATCCCCCTGCACGAGCTGCTCGGCCGCCTCGACGACGTCCCGGCCGGTGAGGTCTGGGTGCACTGCGCTGGTGGCTACCGCGCCTCCATCGCGGCCTCCGTCCTCGCGGCGCGTGGCATCTCCGTGGTCGCCGTCGACGACGACTTCGACCAGAACGCCGCCGCGGCCGGGCTGCCCGTCACGGCAGCCGCCTGACGACCGAGCGACCCACCCCCCGACCTCACCTGCACCACCGAGTACGAGCCAACCTCGAAGGAGAACCACCATGTGCCGACCCGTCAACTGCAAGGTCTGCAGCAAGACCACCTGGGCCGGCTGCGGCCAGCACGTCGACCAGGTCATGGCCGGCGTCCCCCGCGCCGACCGCTGCCCCGGCCACAGCGACGCCGAGAAGTCGGCGGCCGGCGGCGGGTCGTTCATGTCGCGCCTGTTCGGCCGCGCCTGAGACGGTGCGGCGCTCGTGCGCCGCACCCCGAGCCCGGGCGTCGCGCTGTCCCCTGGCGCGACGCTCGCCCCGATCGGTGTCAGCGGCCCCCCACGCTGAGCCGGTCAACCCGCCGGGGGGCCGGATGCCCCTGCGTCCACCCCCGGCGGGCCTCATCAGCAGCAGAGAGAGCGCCCCATGTCACCCCTGGTCCTGCCCCTCGGGCTGCTCATCGGCCTCGCGCTCGGGGCGCTCGGCGGTGGCGGATCCATCCTGACGGTCCCGGCCCTCGTGTACGTGCTCGACCAGGACCCGCACACAGCGACCACCAGCTCCCTGCTCATCGTCGGCCTGACGTCCCTCATCGCGCTGGTCCCCCACGCCCGAGCGGGGCGAGTGCGCTTCGGCCAAGGGCTCGTGTTCGGAGCGCTCGGCACCGCTGGGTCGCTCGGCGGGTCCGCGCTCGCAGCACGCGTGCCGCCACAGGTGCTGCTGACCGCGTTCGGTGCGCTCATGCTGGTCGTCGCGACCCTGATGCTGCGCCGCTCCCTGCGCCCCGGTGCCGCCTCCGGAGTCGAGGACCTGACAGCGGAGCCCCTCCTGACCTTCCGCCCGCTGTCCTGCGCCTGCCCGCGCGTGGCCAAGGTCGTGGCCACCGCGACCGCCGTCGGCCTGCTCACCGGGTTCTTCGGAGTCGGCGGCGGGTTCGTGCTCGTCAACGCCCTCGTCCTGGCCCTGTCGTTCCCGATGCCCGTCGCGGTCGGCACCTCCCTGCTCGTCATCGCCGTCAACAGCGCCACGGCGCTGGCCGCTCGCGTCTCCACCAGCGGCATGCACCTCGACTGGAAGCTCATCGCCGGGTTCACCGCGGCCGCCATCGCCGGAAGCCTGCTGGGCGGGCGGATCACCGCACGCGTCGGGGCACGGCACCTCACGACGGCGTTCGCCGTCCTGTTGACCGCCGTCGCCCTCTACACCGGGGCCCGCAGCGTGCCCTTGCTGTTCTGAGACTCGTCACCACCAGCTCGAGCCGCATGACGTCGTTCGATCATGACGTCGTTCGATCATGACGTCGTTCGATACAGGGGACGTACGTGGTAGCCCGGATGCGCAGTCGAGCTCCTCGGCGGGACGCTGGCCCGGCAGGGTCCGCACCCACGCACGCAGGAGGAACCACCATGCACTCACTCCGCCACACCGTTCTCACCGTCGTCGCCGCGGCGACCGCCACCGCGGCGGTCGCCCTCGCAGCGCCCGCCCAAGCGGCCGGTGTCCGCACGACCCTCGTGGTCGAGACCCAGTTCACGCCCACGGACAGCGCTGTCGTTGCCGCCAGTGGGCCACTGGCGGCGTGCACGTCGGTCACTGATGCGTCCGTCGACCCGGTCGGTCGCACGCGCAACCAGCCGCTGTTCACTGGGATGAAGGTGCTCCACTGCGGCGCTGCGACCGTGACGCTGGGTTACCAGGCGTTCATCACGATCCCCGACGGCCACGCTGCCGGTGGCGCGTTCACGACGCATGGGACCTGGTGGGTGCTCGACTCCACCCTGGCGGGCGTCAGCAGCGGCGGGGGCGTCCTGTCGGGCGACGGTCGTCGCTGCACGCCGACGGCTGGGTCCCAGGGGTGCATCCTCGACACGTTCAGCGGGTCAGTGTCCTGACCCTCCGTCGAGTCGAGCGGCCGGCCCTACCCGGCTCAGCGTCGACCGGCTCAGCCGGCCAGCATGATCCCGACGAACAACGTGGCCAGCGCGGTGAGACCGGTGAGTGCACCGAAGACCGCCATCGCCCTGCGCGAGGACACTCGAGCGTGCAGGTAGGCGGTCACGCCTGAGGCGACCACCAGGGTGTACTTCAGCATCAGGGTGTGCTGGTATGCCGGCCCCTTGTCGCCTTCGGCGGCCACGTTCCAGATGCCGGTCAGCACCAAGATCCCGAACGCCGGCCACGCGATGCGGTTGAAGGCGTTGGCGGCAGCCTTCGGCACGTCCGTGCCCGCCGCGCGAAGTGCTGGGACCAGCGCGGCGAGGGTGATCTGACCGACCCAGACCGTGGCGGCCAGCACGTGCAGGAAGAGACGCAACGTATCCACGGTGACAGCACTCATGCCGCGAGAGCCTGCCACGTCGGCGTCGAGCCCGCCGAGGCGCCCCCGGCTACCAATCCGCTCCGACGAGTGGGAATCCGCGGGCAGTGATCAGCCGCTGGTCCCCTGGCGTCCGCGCAGACGGGTGATGGACCCGGACGCGTTGCGCGAGAACGTGGACCCGCCGGCCTCATCCCCTGGACGGTGGTGATCCTCGATGCCGGCACCGGCGGGGAGCGTCGCGAGGCCCATCGGAGCATCTGGCGCGCCGCGGCCCGCGTCCGAGGCATCAACGCCGACCGCCACGTCAAGGTGCTTTGGGCGTGGGCGTAGGGCGCTGAGGCGATCGCCCGATCCACCATCCACCGTTCGGCAGTGGAGTCCGACCCATCGCCCGATCAGCCAGGGCCCTCGGCAGGCGTTCAATGGAAGACCGACGACCTTCGCAAAGGCGGGCCCGATGTTCGACTCGACAGACACGCAGTCCAATGACCCGGTTGCCGCCTGCACCGTCGACGCGGTCCACCGCCGCGACCACCACCACGACGGCGACGAGACCTGCCACCCGCACCTGATCGAGGTCGTCCACCTGGGCCGACGAGCCGTCGCGGTGTGCCACGACTGCTGTCGGGACTCGGGCTTCCTTCCCGAGCACGATGCCGACCTGCTGGCTGCCGCCCACCGTCACGAGACGACGGGGGACGGGCACTCCACCTTCACGGCACGGGTGGCTTGACGCAGGGGGGGACAGCCCGGAGTCCTGGGACGTAGTCAGAGGAGCCGACACCCTAGCGAGACGGCAGAGGCGTCAGACCGTACCGTTCGACCAGGTCGGGGACCCAGGGCGCATCCTGGAAGACCAGGCCGTGCTTCGCGGCGAGCCGAGCAAGCTCGTCGGGGTCGGGCGGGCCGTCCGTGAGCTGGTCCGACAGTCCCCAGAAGAAGTGTTCGAAGCCTGCCGGGCTGATGATCTCGATCATCCTCGCCGGCGCGCTTCCGGCATTCTACATCGTGTGCAGCTCGCCACGCGGTTTGGTGATGTAGCCACCCGCCTCGAGGACGACCTCGCGATCGCCGGACCGGAAACCGATCGCACCCTCGGTGACGATGGAGTACTCGTCCTCCAGCGTGTGCAGGTGTGGCGGCACGAGTGCGCCCACCGGGAAAGGGTGCTCGACGACGGAGACCAAGCCGTTGGTGTGTTCCCCGAACAGCTTGAACACCACCCCGATCGAGCCGAGGGAACCTTCGCGCCCCTCGCCGGGCTGGATTACGGTCAGCGGCGGGGCCTCGACATCTGGCACGGAACACCTCTTCCTCACTGTGGAACGACGGATATGGGAATACACTCGTGTTCATCCAATGTCCTCCCAGCCAGAAGCGGTGTCAATGCTTTGACTGAACAACAGCGTTCATCCAAAAACCGGGCTTACCAGATGCGGCAGCGCGCGGACAGCATGGAGGAGACACGCCTTCGGATCGTTGAGGCGACTTCCCTGCTCCACGAAAGCGTGGGGCCGGCGCACACGACGATCTCCGGGATCGCCGAGCGCGCCGGGGTGACGCGGTTGACGGTGTATCGGCACTTCCCCGACGACGAGGCCCTCTTCGCGGCCTGCTCGGCCCACTGGACCGCTCAGCAACGCCTTCCCCACCCGGCAACGTGGGCCGGCGTCTCCGACCCCGACGAGCGGCTGCGCGTCGGGTTGGCCGACCTCTATCGCTTCTACCGCTCCGGCGAGCCCATGCTCCGGCGGATCTACGGCGACTGGGACTACCTGCCCGCAACGATCCAGGCCCAGCTGTCCCAGCGCGACCACGCCTTCCGCGACGTGCTCCTCGAACCGTTTGGTACGACACGACGGTCYAGACAGCTTGTCGCCGCAGTGGGGCACGCGGTGTCCTTCTGGACCTGGCGCTCCCTGTGCCTCGACAACGGACTGTCGAACCCCTCTGCGGTGTCTGCGATGACCGCGCTCGCCATGGCCGTCGCCCGGCGGCCCTGACGAGGCGAACCTGGTCGTCGACACGCGTCCCGGATGCACGAGCCGGACGGCCAGGCGAGCCGCGCCAGCGGTGCTTTGCTCAGGGGCGGGCGGGCACCTTGTTCAGGGTGCAGACGAAGTACTTCACGATGCCGTCGTCGACGAGGGCGCCGGACGCCAAGGCCGCCTGGATCTCCGAGGCCGAGTCCAGGACGCCGTTGCCGTCGAGGTCGCCGGCGGCCAGCGCCGCACCATACCCGTCCGGGGTGGACACCTTGTGCACCTGCCAGCGGCCGCCGTTGAAGCCCGGGTCGCCGGGCGCGGCAGTGGCCACGCTGGGCTGCGCGCCGAAGAAGTTGTAGATGGTGTCCCAGCTCTGCGCGGGCGCGCCTGTCCCGGACAAGTCGGTCGGCGTGGCGACTGTCCGGTACAGGACGTGGTCGACATAGATCGCCGGGCCGGAGACCCCGGACGCGTATGCCGTCGAGCCCAGCCCCAGCGCCGCGACGCCACCTGTCGCGATGACACCGACGATGCGGAATGCCTTGCGATTCATGGAACTTCCTCACTTCCCGTCGCCACGGTGGCGGCTCTGGGTCGAGTCAAGCGGGCAACTCCACGGGCAGGCCATGACGGGGCGGTTACACCCTCCTTACGAGGTCCTGACCAGCGCAGCCCGGGGGACGTCAGACGGCGGGAGTGCACCTATCCTCGGACCATGGCCAGCGCCCTCGTCGTCGACGACGACCCGACCGTGGGCGATGTCGTCGGCGCCTACCTCGTCCGTGCCGGCTTCGAAGTGCACCGCGCCGCCGACGGGGTGACTGCGCTGGACCTGGCCGCCCGAACCTCGCCGGACGTCGTCGTGCTGGACCTCATGCTCCCCGGGATGGACGGGCTCGAGGTGTGCCGACGGCTTCGCCGTGACCAGCCAACGGTCCCCGTCGTGATGCTCACGGCCCTGGGCACGGAGGCCGACAGGATCGAGGGTCTCGAGATCGGTGCGGACGACTACGTGACGAAGCCCTTCAGCCCGCGCGAGCTCGTGCTGCGGATCCAGGCGATCGTCCGCAGGGCCTCCGGCCAGCCCGCCGCCGACCGGCCCGATGACGGGGTCGCCCCGCTGCCAGCACAGATCGTCGACGGCGACCTCGTCCTCGACCGGCTCGCGCACGTGGTCACGCGGGCCGGCGCTCCGCTGGCGCTGACGATGCGGGAGTTCGCTCTCCTCGACTGGTTCCTGCGACACCCGGGCGTCGTGCACCGGCGCGAGGAGCTCATCCGCGACGTCTGGGAGTGGGAGTTCGGCGACGAGTCGACCGTCACCGTCCACGTCCGCCGGTTGCGGGAGAAGGTCGAGGACGAGCCGTCTTCTCCGAGACGCCTCGTCACGGTCTTCGGTGTCGGCTACCGATGGGACCCCACACCACCGGACGCACCGTGAGCACCGCGCAGCTCTCGGCGGTTGGGCTGTCCGCCGCCGTCGCGCTGGCCGTCGGACTGGTGGGCGTCGCGCTGGTCGTGGCCCTCACCCGTCGATCCCTGGGCACCGCCGCGGTCGCCGCGCCGGTCGTCGTCGTGATCGCCGTCGCCGCCGGGGTCTATGCGAGCTCACGTGCCATGTTCCTGCGCCCCGAGGACTCCACCACCGTCCTCCTGGTGCTGCTCGCGGCCGTCCCGGTGGCCGCCGCGCTGGGCGGCTTGGTCGCCCGGCGGGTCATCGCCGCCGACCGGGCCGCCACCGCAGAGCGGATGCAGAGGGAGCACGAGGCACGCTCGGAGTCCGACCGGCGCGAGCTCGTCGCCTGGGTCTCCCACGACCTGCGGACCCCACTGGCCGGAATCCGCGCCATCAGCGAGGCCGTCGAGGACGGGGTGGCTGCGGATGTGCCCACCGCCATGCGGATGGTGCGCGACTCGGTGATGCGCATGGACGACCTGGTCAACGGCCTGCTCGCACTGTCCCGGCTCCAGGCCGACGACCCGGGCCTGACGATGAGCGACATCGACGTGGGAGACCTCGTCTCGGACGCGGTTGCCGGCCTGGTTCCGCTGGCCCGGGCCCGCGAGGTCCGGCTCACCGGGTCCGCCACGCCGGGCGTGCGGGCGACGGTGGCCGCGACCGAGATCCATCGTGCGGTCGCGAACCTCCTCGTCAACGGGATCCGGCACACCCCGTCCGGCGGCGAGGTGGAGACGACGGTCACGGCACAGGGGAACGAGGGCGTGCTGGTCACGGTGCGGGACCAGTGCGGTGGCATCCCCGAAGGTCTGGCCGCGCGCATCTTCGAGACGGGGTTCCGAGGAACCGAGGCCCGGACCCCCGGCGACGGCGGAGGCGCGGGCCTCGGTCTGGCCATCGTGGCGGGGGTCGCGAAGGCCCACGGGGGAACGATTTCCGTCGCCAACACCGACGACGGGTGTTGCTTCTCGCTCTACTTCCCCGCCGTCCAGGGTTCGAGGGCGACAGCGGTGATGACGCCCGGGACTCCCTGAGCCCCCCGGCCCCTCTCCCCTCCCCTCGGCCCGCGCCGGCTGCGACCAGACTGCGTCTGCCCGAAAGGCAGACGCAGGCAGTGATCAGGGCACGGGATGAATGCGGTGCAGGTGTGCCAGACCAAGGGACAAGAAGGAGGGGCACACAGCAAGACACCCTGTCCATCCTGCGGCGATCGCGCAGGTCGGACAGGGTGTCAGTGAGTGGAGCTGAGGGGATTCGAACCCCTGGCCTTCTCATTGCGAACGAGACGCGCTACCAACTGCGCCACAGCCCCTTGATGCGGACGAAACAATAACACCAGCACTGGGCCCGACGGAAAACGGTGCAGCACCGACCACACCTGCCCTCATCCACCGGCTCGGGTCCACCTCATCCGGTCCGCCGGATCGGGTCCACCTCATCCGGTCCGCCTGATCGGGTCCGCCTCATCCGGCAGCCTGACCAGATACGCCTAGACCAGGCTCGCCCGCATCACGGTGTGGCCGGTGTCCACCTGACGGATCTCCACGGAGGCGATCTGCGACACCGGAAGGGCAGAGACGCCGACCGGGTGCATGATCCGGTCCGGGTGTGCCGTCCAGTTCCGCAGCTCGGTGGCCTTCCCAGCCCGGTCGATCACCCAGATCGCGTAGTCGATCGAGTAGTCCCCCCCGGTGCCACCCGCCCCGGAGCCGCTGGTGGGTCGGGTCGAGGTCGGCCCCGGGGTGGGCCACGCGGGCGCAGGGGCCCCCGTCTGTCGGGCGTACTGGCACTCCACCCTCAGCTCGGTGCCGTTCGCGATCGGCACGACGTCCACCACTGCCGTCATCAGCGACGGCTCGACCGCGATGAAGGCCAACCGCCCGGGCCCCGCAACGGGCCCCCTCCCGACGGTCCCCCCTGCGGTGGAGGTGACCCCCGGGTTGGGTGACCCGTCGCGCCCGGCTGACGACGCGGCATACCCACCGACGCCTCCGATGAGGAGGGCGGCGGCGGCCGCGGCCAGCGGGGCCAACCACCGACGGCGCGGCGACTCGGCGGCCACGAACGGCAGGGTGGGCATCAGCGAGGCCGGCGGTTGCAGGTCCGAGACGCCGTCGCGATCCATCGCGAGGACCTCGCCCGGGGGCAGCTGGGCGAGCAGGCCCGGCATACCCGCCAGCTCGGCGACCGCGCCCCGACAGGCGGCGCACCCGGCCAGGTGGGCCTCGTACTCACGCCGCTCGGCCACCGGCAGGGCGCCCAGGACGTAGGCGGCGTCCCAGTCGGTGTAGTCGTCGTGGGGGCTCATGGGCTGGTCACCCCCTTCTCCTGCAGGACCAGACGCAGGCTGCGCAGCCCGTAGTGGAGCCGCGACTTCACGGTGCCCTCCGGCACCCTCAGCTCTGCGGCGATCTCAGCCACCGTTCTCCCTTCGTAGTACGCGGCCGCGATGACCTGGCGGTGCTCACGTGACACGGACTCCAGCGCGTCCGAGATCAACCAACGGTCGAGGACCTCTCCTGACCGGTCCGCCACTCCCGCCTCGACGAAGTCGATGCCCGCCACCTCGTGCCGGGACGCTGCGCTGCGCCAACGGTCGACGACGAGGTTGCGCACTACCGTGAACAACCACGCGCGGGCCTGCGGCTCGGAGCGGGTGCCCAGCGCCGGGTCGCGCCAGGCGCGCAGCAAGGCCTCCTGCACGACGTCCTCGGCGACCTGCGGGTCTCGGGTCAGCCGCAACGCGAACCGCCACAGCTCCGAGGCATGGCGGTCGTGCAGACCCTGCAGGGCCGCTTCCCGCTGACTCGTCGCCACACCCGCTCCTTCGACCCTCATGAGCCGACACGACCGATCCTCCCCGGTCGGGGAAGTCTCCGTAAAGGACGAGATGCGGCCCGCCCGGGTTCACCGATGGCCGCGTCGAGATCCCGGCTCTCGGGGCTTCAGGGGGTGTTGGACGCGCAGAGGTGGGATCTCGGTGCAGAGTTCACGCTCCGTCGCGCCTCGGTCGCGGCCGTCGCGCCCTCCATCGCGCCCGCCATCGCGCCGCCGTCGCGCCCTCCATCCCGCCCGCCATCGCGCCTCCGTCGCGCCGCAGTCGCGCCCTGCATCGCGCTCGCCCTCGCGCCCGCCGGTGGGTGAACCCCGACCCGGTCGGCTACGTTCCTGCGGCATGGAGATCAACGGACTACCCGCGCACGTCCTGCTGGTGCACCTCGTCGTCGTGCTGCTGCCGCTGACCGCCGTGGCCGCCATCGTGGTGAGCGCGTGGCCGGCCGCCCAGCGCAAGCTCACCTTCCTCGTGCCGCTGGGGGCGGTCGTCGGCGCCCTGGCCGTGCCCGTCACCACCCGCGCAGGCCAGGACCTCGCGAAGCGACTCGGCAACCCGCCCTTCATCGACAAGCACCTGGGCTACGGCACCATGGTGCTGCCGTGGGCCGCCGCCCTCGCCGTGACCACCATCGCCCAGTGGCTCTACCTGCGACGCAGCGGGGTGACCACCGTCCCGCGGCTGGCGCTCGCCGGGCTCGTAGTCGCGAGCGCGATCGGCACCGCGACCATCGTGGTGCTGACCGGCGACTCGGGCGCGCGCGCCGTCTGGGGCAACCGGTAGCGCGCCGGGCCCGAAGTGCGGCCCTGGGTCCGAAGTGCGGCCCTGGGTCCGAAGTGCCGCCCCGGGTCCGAAGTGAAACTGCCGGATCTCCGGAAGTTTCGCTTCCAACAGGGCGGGAGCTACTGGCGGCGGCCCCGGCGGGTCAGGACCCGGTCGGCAGGGTGAGGATCTGCGCCCCGTCGTCCGTGATCGCGATGGTGTGCTCGCTGTGCGCCGTGCGGCACCCGGTCGCGCTGCGCAGGGTCCACCCGTCGTCGTCGGTGACGAGCTCGTCGGTGTCGACCATCACCCAGGGTTCCAGCGCCAGCAGCAGACCCGGACGCAGCTCGTAGCCCCGGCCGGGACGCCCGGCGTTGGAGACGTGTGGGTCCTGGTGCATGGTCGACCCGATGCCGTGGCCCCCGAACTGGGTGTTGACCGGGTACCCCGCCGCGCTGAGCACCGTGCCGATGGCATGTGAGAGGTCACCGATGCGGGCGCCGGGCCGGGCCGCCGCGATCCCGGCGGCCAGGGCCTCTTGGGTGGTCTCGATGAGGGCGACGCTCTCCGCCGGCCTCGACTCGCCCACGATGAAGCTGATCGCCGAGTCGGCAGCCACCCCTGCCTTGGAGACGGCGAGGTCGAGGGTCAGCAGGTCGCCGTCGGCGAGGGTGTAGTCGTGGGGCAGCCCGTGGAGCACGGCATCGTTGACGGACGTGCAGATGTAGTGGCCGAACGGCCCGCGCCCGAAGGACGGCTCGTAGTCGACGTAGCAGGACTGGGCGCCGGCCTCGTCGATCATCGTCCTGGTCCACGTGTCGATGTCCAGCAGGTTCGTGCCGATGGTGGCGCGGCTCCTGACCGACTGCAGGATGTCGGCGACCAGCGCGCCGCTGTCCTTGGCCCGCACGAGCTCTGCGGAGCTCAGGATCTCGATCATGCCGTCGCCGTCGTCATGCGCCCCACTATGGCAACCGCGGGGCGCACCCGCGCGAGCGGCCCCGGCCGGGCGTGGTCAGGCGTGGTCGAGCGGGACGCTGGGCGCGTCAGGCGCCGGCGACCCGGCGCTGCTGAGTGTCTTCGTATGCCGCGTACTCGGTGTCGGCGTCGCCGACCAGGTCGGCGGAGGTCGGGGCGGGCCGGGTGACCCGAGCCTTCATGGCGTAGGTCGGGCGGGGAACCGGCACCGGGTCCCACGTCAACGGGATGTCGTCCTCGTCGACCAGCGGGCCGGCCGGGAGGGTGGGCCGCGCGACCGGCGCGGCCACCGGGGTGGCCGGCGCGCGCAGGCTGGTCTCGACGGCCTGCACGTCGTAGAGCTCGCCGCGCACCGGGGCTGGGGCGGGCTCCTCGGGGGCGACCTCGGCGGCCGCTCCGGCTGAAGCGGGCCCGTGCTCGGCCGGGGAGGCGGGGGAGGCGGCACCACCGGCGGACGCCGAGGCGGACTCGGCCGGTGCACCGCTCCGCTCTGCGGCGGGACGAGGCTGGCTGGCTCGACGCGCGGCCTCACGAGCCGCCTGACGAGCGGCCATCCGGGCCCGACGCTCGGCCTGCGCCTGGGCGCGCGACCACGCCATCGCACCGCCCACGGCGACGACCGGGACGGCGAGGGCGTAGAGCGGGACCACCGAGAGCGCGACGAGGGCGCTCGCCACGACGACGGTCGCGAGGGCACCCAGCATGACGACGGCCCGGGTGCGCCGGGCCGCGGACTGGGCGCGAGGCGCGGGCGCCCCGTCCTCGACGAGTGGCGCTGCGGCGGTCGAGGCGATCGGGGAGGTGTCGGCGCGCTTCACGAGCACCTGGGGACGCGCGACGCGGGCCGGCGTCACGGCATACGAACGGGGCTGGGGCGTGGAAAGGTCCGTGGCAGGCAGCGGGCTGCGGCGCTCGAGGACCCGCATCGACTCGGAGAACTGGTCGACCGAGCGCGCGGTGGCGAGGTGCTCGCGGCGACGGACCCAGTACTGCACGAAATAGGCAGCCCAGACCGCGATGATGACGAGGAAGACGAGACTGYTGGGCTGCACGGATACGACGTTAGGTGTCCCGAGTCGGTGCGCCGGGGACGTGGGGCGGTGTGTCGCCAATGTGACTGGTGTGATTGGTGTGCATTCGGTCGAGCAGGGAATGCCCGCCCAGGTCCTCCCGCGTCAGGGCGAAGCTGCGGTGGTCGCGCCACGCGCCGTCGATGTGCAGGTAGGCCGCCCGGAGCCCTTCGTCGCGGAAGCCCAGCTTGCGCACCACCGCCAGGCTGTTGGAGTTCTCGGGACGGATGTTCACCTCGATGCGGTGCAGTCCCATCGTCCAGAGCGCGTGGTCACCCGCGAGCGCCAGGGCGGTCGGGGCGATGCCGCGGCCCGCGACCGACTCGTCGACCCAGTAGCCGGCGGCCGTGGAGAGGAGGGAGCCGTAGGAGATGCCGAACAGCACCATCTGGCCCACGATCCTGCCGTCGACCCGGATGGTGAACGGGAGCATCCGACCTGCCCGCGCCTCGGCACGGTAGTGGCGCACGAGGGTGCGGAAGGAGACATACGTCGGCTCACGCTCGGGTGAGGTCGCATCCCACGGGCCCAGCCAGTGCCGGTTACGGCTGCGGACCTCGACCCACTCAGCCTGGTCCCGCCGGCGCAGCGCGTCGAGGACGAGCTGCTCTCCGCCCGGGGTCTCGCCCCGGAGCACGACGGGCCAGGGGGCCATCAGTGGTCGCCGCCGCGAATCTGCGAGAGCGCGTGCGGCAGGACCGCTTCGAGCACCCCCAGCCCGTCACGGACTCCGCCGGTCGAGCCGGGCAGGTTGACCACGAGGGCCTGGCCCGCGATCCCGGCCAGGCCGCGGGAGAGGGCTGCGGTCGGCACGCCGGCGGCGAGCCCGGCCCCGCGGATGGCCTCCGCGAGCCCGGGCACCTCACGGTCGAGCACCGCGCGAGTGGCCTCAGGAGTGCGGTCGGTGGGTGAGAGCCCCGTGCCGCCGGTCGTCACGACCACGTCAGGAGTGGCCGCCAGCGCCGCCTCGAGCGCCTCGGAGACCTGCGGACCGTCGGGGACGACCAGCGGGTCGCCCACCTCGAAACCCCACTGCCGCAGGGCCTCGACGATCAGCGGGCCGCCTCGGTCGGGGTAGACGCCACCGGCCGCACGGGTCGAGCAGGTGATGACGATCGCCCGCCCGGCCGGCTCGCGCGCCTCCCCCACGCCGGGGTCGTGCTCACTCATGACTCCTCCACCCAGTCACCCGAGCGACCTCCCGACTTGGCGGTGACCCGCACGTCGGTGATGCGGGCGTGCTTGTCGACCGCCTTCACCATGTCGATCAACGCGAGCGCCGCCACCGACACCGCGGTGAGCGCCTCCATCTCGATGCCGGTGCGGTCGGCGGCGCGCACGGTCGCGGCGATGTCGACGCCGTCGTCCGCGACCACGAGGTCGACCTCGACCGCGTGCACCGCGACCGGGTGGGCCAGCGGGATCAGCTCTGGGGTCCGTTTGACCGCCTGTATGCCGGCGATGCGGGCGACCGCGAGCGCGTCACCCTTGGGGACGGTGCCGTCGCGCAACGCGGACACCGCAGCGTGGGACAACAGCACCCGTCCGCGGGCCGACGCCTGGCGTGCGGTGACCGCCTTGGCCGAGACGTCGACCATGTGCGCGGTGCCGTCCGGACGCACGTGGGTGAGGCCGGGAGCGCGCTCGGCGGGACTGGCGGCAGCCCCCACGGCGGGGCGCTCGGCGGGACTGGCGGCAGCTCCCTCGGCGGGGCGCTCGGCGGGGTCGATGGTCACTGGCCCTCCCTCCCGAGCAGTGGCAGGCACATCAGCTCGTCTCCGGCCGCGACCTCCGAGACCTCGGCCGGGATGACCGCCAGCGCGTCGGCGGCCGCGAGGGATCCGAGCATGTGGGAGCCCTGACCCCCGGCAAGCCGGGCGCGGTCGTCGTCGAGCACCACGCGGACGAACTCCATCTTCCCGGGCACCGAGGTGAACCGCTCACCGGCGATGGCGGGGACGTAGCCCGGCGGGTAGGACGGCTCGGGCCGGCCCGCCATGGCCCGCAAGGCGGGGGCGACGAAGACGTGGAAGGAGACGAGGGCGCTGACCGGGTTGCCGGGCAGGGTGAAGACCGGCACCTCGTCCTCACCGAGCACCCCGAAGCCCTGGGGCATGCCCGGTCGCATCGAGACCTTGTCGAACTGCACCGTCCCGACCCTCGACAGCACCTCCTTGACCGTGTCGAAGGCCCCCATCGACACGCCTCCGGTCGTGATGATCACGTCGGCCCGCACGAGCTGGCCCTCGAGGGTGTCCATCAGCGTGCGCGCGTCGTCCGGCACCCCACCCACCCGGAACGGCGTGGCCCCGACGGCGGTGACCGCGGCGGTCAACATCACCGAGTTGGAGTCGACGATCTGGCCGAACCCGGGCGTGCGCCCGACCTCGACGAGCTCGTCGCCGGTCGACACCACGACCACCCGGGGCCGGGGGACGACCCGCACGCGGGAGATCCCGGCGGCGGCCAGCAGGGCGATCTGGCCGGGCCCGAGCAGCGTGCCGCGGCGCAGCACGATGGTGCCGGCCTCCACGTCCTCACCGACCTCACGCACGTGCGCGCCGACCTTGCGGCTCTCGCGGATCTCGACCTTCACGACCCCGCCGTCGGTCACTTCCACGGGCACCACGGCATCCGCGCCGTGCGGCATCGGCGCCCCGGTCATGATCCGCATCGTCTGGCCGGTCGCGAGGGAGAGGGCCTTGGTGTTGCCGGCCGCGATGTCGTTGACCACGGGCAGGACGACCGGCGACTCGGGGCTCGCCGTCGCCACGTCGGCGGCGTGCACGGCATACCCGTCCATGGCCGAGTTGGTGAAGCCCGGCAGGGAGCCGCGCGCCGCGACGTCGGCGGCGAGGACGCAGCCCTGGGCGTCGAGGACACCGAGCTCGAAGGGCGCGATCACCTTGACCGTGGCGAGGATCCGCTCGAGGTGCTGCTCGACGCTGATCACGGCGTCGCCATCGCGGCGGTCGAGACGCTCGTCGCGCTGAGGGTGGTGCCGTCCGGGATGCTCCGAGGCTCGTCGGCCTCGACGACGACGTCGCCCACGCACCGGATGCCGCCGCCAAAGGTCACGTCACCGCGCACCACCAACGACGTGCAGTCGAGCAGCGAGGGAGCGTCGTCGGGGAACCGCTGGTCGAAGTCGTCGATCAGCGTGTAGTGCCCGTCGAGGTCGACGCGAGGGTCGGGACGGTCGGTCTGCGCGACGACCTCGTGGCCGGCACCGAAGCCGTAGCGGTCGGAGCGCAGCAGGAGCAGCTCGTTCGTGGTCTTGACCGGGCGGAAGCGGCTGCGCGGCACGTGCAGGGCGCGTGAACCGTCGAACACCTCGATCGCGGTGCCCATCGCCGACTCGACCTGGATCACGGGCGTCGAGTCCTTGCGGCTCGGGTCGACGGTCTTGCGGTTGACGATGATCGGCAGGCCGAGGACGCCGTCGCGGGCCTCGAGCTGTTGGTGCAGCGCGTCGAGGTCGACCCAGAGGTTGTTGGCGTGGAACAGCGCGTGGCGCTCGGTGTCCTCGAAGTACTTCTCGTCCTCCGGGGCCACCATCGCGCGTTCCCGCAGCACCACCCGACCGTCGCTGCGGCGGACCGCCAGGTGACCGCCCTTGCGGTCGTTGACCGTTCGCTCACAGACCTCGGACACGTAGGGAATGGACTCGCGCTCCATCCACGCCGGGATCGCGGGGTCGCAGGTGGCGCCGAGGTTGTCGGAGTTCGACAGGAACGCGTAACGGAAACCCTTGTCCCGCAAGGCCTGGAGCACTCCGCTGGCCGCGAGGGCGACGTAGACGTCTCCGTGGCCGGGCGGGCACCACTCGAGGTCGGGGTCGTCGGGCCACGACACCGGGGTGAGGTCGTCGGCGCGCAGCTTGGGCTCGGCGTTCTGGAGGAAGTCGAGCGGGAGCCCGTCGACCTCGAGGTCGCCATACGCCGCGAGCACCTCGAGCGACTGCTCGCGCGTGCGGAAGGAGTTCATCAGCACCAGTGGCACGGGCACGTCGTACCGTTCCCGCAGGGCGAGCACCTGCCGCGCCATCACATCGAGGAAGGTCAGCCCGTCACGCACCTCCAGCACCGACTTCGGGCCGGACAGGCCCATGCTCGTGCCGAGCCCGCCGTTGAGCTTGACGACCGCGGTGTGGGCCAGCGCGCGGGCCTGCTCCCCGGGGTCACTGGTGAGGTCCGCAAGTTGCGGCACGTCGGTGAGCGGCTCGATGTCGGACTCCGGGATGAGCCCCGTGTTGCCCGCCTCGAGCTGGGCGTACGCGTCCTCGAAGACGTGCACCGCCAACGGGTGCACACCCCGCTCGGTCATGCGGTCCACCGCCTGCGCCAACCCGTCCTTGCTCATGGGGCGCAGCCTAGTGGGACGATCTGCACGTGCCCCCGAACACCAAGACCGCGGTGCGACAACGACTGCGCGAGCTGCGGCGCGAGCGGGTGCCCGGCCGCGACCGCGCCCGCGACGCGACCGAGCTGGAGCTCGCCGCCCTCGAGGTCGCGCATGCCGCGGGGCTGGCTCCCGGGGACTGGGTCGCCGCCTACGAGGCCACGCCCCTCGAGCCACCCACGGAGGCGCTGGTCGCCGCGTTCGTGGCCCGCGGCATACGGGTCATGGTGCCGGTGACCCTCGAGGACTGGGACCTGGACTGGAGTGAGGTGAGCCGTGCCGGCGAGACTCCCCGCGAGCCACTGGGCCGGGACGCGATCGCCCGCGCCGCCATCGTCTTCGTGCCGGCGCACGGGGTGGACCGGTCGGGGACGCGGATCGGCCAGGGCAAGGGGTGCTACGACCGGGCGCTCCCCCGCACCGACGCGATGGTCGTCGCGGTCGTGCACCCGTGGGAGGTGCTCGACGAGAAGCTGCCCCGCGAGCCCCACGACCGACCGGTGGACGCCGCGATCGCCGCAGACAGCGGGGTCACCCACGTCAGCTGACCCGCAGGATTCGGCCCATCGCCCGGTTCCAGAGCCAGTCACGCCGCCCACGCCCGCAGGATTCGGCCCATTGCCCGGTTCCAGAGCCAGTCACGCCGCCCACGCCCGCAGGATTCGGCCCATTGCCCGGTTCCGCGCGGGTCAGTTGGTCGAGCCGGGGACGAGGGTCAGCTCGTCACCACCCGCGGCGCGCACTGCCTTCTCGCTGAAGGGCCAGGCGTAGAGCTCGTTCTTGACCCACGCCTCGGTCTGGTCGTTGTAGTGGGCGTCGTAGGCGTGACCGCTGTTCCCGGTCTGGTTGACCCACCGCGACTTGTCGAGGTCGGAGAGGTCCACGACCATCCGCATGGAGGGCGCCCAGTCGACGTCGAACGCCTTGTCGGAGTCCTCGTCGTCGAGGCCGACGCTCGCGTCCCAGCCGTTGGCGTCCACGATCGCGGAGCCACCGGGCATGTTGATCGGGCCGCGGTTGAAGAGCTGCCTGACGATGCCGGGCACGTCGTTGCCGCCGAGCACCTGGTGGGTCAGGGTGAGCTGGTGCAGCTGGCCCCACTGCCAGTCGCCCACGTCCTTGCCGAGCTCCTTGGTCAGCTGGAGCCGCGCCGCCACCAGCGCCTTGCGGAGGATCTCGGACTGCCCCTCGGCGACTCCCGGCGTGCGCTTGTCGTCCCACCACGGTGAGCCCTGCTTGGTGAGCAGCACGGTCATGGCGCGCATCCACTGGTCACCACCGTCGGCCCGGAGGTCCTTGGGCAGCTCGTCGTTGAACGTGAGGTTGAGCAGGTTGGACCACACCGCGTTGTAGTAGGCGGCCGCGGCACCGGACTCGCTGTCGCCGACCGGGTTGGTGTAGTCCCAGCCCCGCAACAGGTCCTGCGCCTGCTTGGTGAAGTCGTCGGAGCCGAGGTCGACCTTGAGCAGCGCCTTGACCAGGGTCGGGGCGAACTGGCTGCGGGTGTCGCCCTGGATCTGCGACATCCTCGCCGGCGTGATCTTGGTGTCCTTCTCGACCAGCGACCTGATCCGCTGGCTGCGGTAGCCGTAGTCCCACTCGGTCGTGAGGAACGGCGTGCCGCTCTCGGTGACGGCCTGGTTCGCCGCGACGATGAAACCCTCCGGCGGGTTGTAGGTGTGCGGCATCTGGTCGAACGGCACGTACCCCTGCCAGTCCCAGGACGAGACCCAGCCCGGGCGGATCCAGAAGCCGGGAGGGGCCTCCATGTAGCGGCTACGGATCGGGATCCGCCCCGGCGCCTGGTAGCCGATGTTGCCCGCGGTGTCGGCATAGAGCAGGTTCTGCGACGGCACCGCGAAATCCTTTGCGGCGGCGCGGAACTGCTCGAAGTTCTGGGCGGTGTTGAGCCCGAAGATCGCGTCGGCGGTCTGGCTCACCTCGATGCCGGTCCACTGCAGCGCGACCTCGTAGGAGCCGGCGCTCGGTCGGCCGTTCACCGGTGGTCGGTCACCGGCGCTGGCGACGTGCTCGATGGCATCGGACAGGATCGGGCCGTGGACGGTGCTGCGGACCGTGATGGTCTGCTCTCCCCCACCGCCGCCGATCTTGATGGTCTCGGTGCGCATCGTCAGCGGCACCTGCTTGCCGTCGCGCAGGTAGGTGTTGCCACGCACCTGCTCGAGGAAGAAGTCACTGACGTCGGGTCCGAGGTTGGTGAAACCCCAGGCGATCGACTGGTTGTGGCCGATGACGACCCCCGGCAGCCCGGAGAAGGAGTAGCCCGCGACGTCGAACGGGCAGGCGTTCCCGACCGAACGGCAGTGCAGTCCCACCTGGTACCAGATGCCCGGGATCGAGACTCCGAGGTGCGGGTCGTTGGCCAGCAACGGCTTGCCGGTGCTGGTGCGGTTGCCGCTGACGACCCAGGAGTTCGAGCCGATGCCGTCACCGCGACCCATCGTGACGGGGACGGCGTTGAGCGCCTGCTGCACCACGGCATACGCCCGCTCGGCACCGGGTGTGGTCTCGGCGGCGAGCTCGGCCTTGGTCGCGGCGCTCGTCTTGCCGGCGCCAGCCTTGCCGGTGCTGGCGGTGCTCGTGCTGGCCCTGCTGGTGGTCGCGACCCCAGGGGATACGGCGGGAACCGCCGAGTTGGCCGAGGACGTGGTCGGCGACCAGTCCTTCTCGGAGAGGATCGGCTTGTTGGCGCCGTAGTCGTAGGCGGGGTAGAGCTCGTTGATCTGGTTGATCGACATCGACCCGGCGAGTCGGGCCCGCATCAGCTCGGCGCTGTAGTCGCCGCGCAGGTCCCAGGCCATCGCCTTGAGCCAGGCCAGCGAGTCGGCCGGGGTCCACTCCTCGACGCGGTAGTCGGTCACCTTCTGGCCCAGCACGACGTACTCGAGCGACATCTTGGCCGGGTCGCCCTGCTGCTTGATGTAGGCGTTGACGCCGTCGGCGTAGGCCTGGAGGTAGCGGCGGGTCTCGGGCTTGAGGGTCGGGAGCTCGGCCTCGGCGACGCGACGCCAGCCGAGGGTGCGGATCACGCGGTCGGTCTCGAGACCGCCCTCGCCGACGAGCTCGGAGAGCCGGCCGGCCGTGATGTGGCGGCGCAGGTCCATCTCGAAGAAGCGGTCCTGGGCGTGCACGAAGCCCTCGGCCTTGAACAGGTCGTCCGCGCTGTCGGCATAGATCTGCGGGATCCCGCGGTCGTCACGCAGCACGCTGACCTTGCCCGACAGGCCCGGCACCTGGATCTCGCCCTCCGTCGTCGGGAACGGACGCCGCACCCACGTGACCGCGAGGACCGCGACAATTCCGAGGACGACGACGAGCAGAGCAGCCACGGCCACAGCGATGCGGCGGGCAAGAATGGCGCGAGACACCCTGCGAGACTATCCGCACCACACGAACGGAAAGGACGTGACGGGCCGTGCGCGCTGCGATCCTCCCGGGTGTGGTTCCCGACCTCCTCGCCGCTGGGCTCCCGGCCCGTCTCCCGGGTGCGGACGCGTCGCCGGGGTTCACCCTCCACGACCTCACCCCGGCCCTGTTGATCGGCTCGCTGGTGCTCCTCGTCTCGGTCGCCGCGGTGCGGTTGTCGCTGAAATCCGGGCTCCCCTCGCTCTTGATCTACCTGGGGATCGGGCTGGCGATCGGCGAGGCCGGGCCCTTCCTCCAGATCCGGTTCGACTCCAACGAGCTCACCCAGGTGCTCGGCTACGCCGCCCTCATCCTCATCCTGAGCGAGGGCGGTCTCAGCACGAAGTGGGAGGGCATCCGTCGCTCGGTCGGCCCCGCCGCGGTGCTGTCGACCGTGGGCGTCATCGTGTCGGTGGTGGTGGTCGCGCTGGCCGCGCGGTTCGTGCTGCACCTCGACTGGAACACCGCGCTGCTGATCGGCGCGATCCTGTCCTCGACCGACGCTGCCGCCGTGTTCTCGGTGCTGCGTCGGGTGCCCCTCCCCCGCCGGATCACCGGGATGCTCGAGGCCGAGTCCGGGTTCAACGACGCGCCTGTCGTCATCCTCGTCACCGCCCTCGCCGCCCGGTCCGCGAACCCCGCGGACGCCGAGGGGTGGCTCACCCTGGCGGTGAAGGCCGTGGCCGAGCTCGGCGCCGGTGCCGCCATCGGCCTCGCCGTGGGGTGGGCGGGCGGCCAGTTCATGCGCCGCGCCGCGTCGGGCTCCTCGGGCCTGTTCAGCATCGGGGTGGTCGCCCTCACCGTCCTCGCGTATGCCGCGGCGGCCAGCGTGCACGCCAGCGGCTTCATCGCGTGCTACCTGGCGGCCCTCGTGCTGGGGAACCTCAAGCTGCCCCACGGGCCTGCCGTCCTCGGGCTCTCCACCGCGCTCGGCTGGCTGGCCCAGATCGGGCTGTTCGTACTGCTCGGCCTGCTGGCCTCACCGGCCAAGATGGGCAGCCAGATCCTCCCTGCCATCGTGATCGGGCTGGTGCTGCTCCTCCTGGCCCGCCCCCTGTCGGTGCTGGCGTCGGTCTCGCCCTTTCGGCTCGGCTGGCGCGACCAGGCCTTCCTGTCCTGGGCCGGCCTGCGGGGCGCCGTCCCGGTCGTGCTCGCGACCGTGCCGCTCACCGTGGGAGCCCGCAACGTCGACTGGATCTTCGAGCTCGTCTTCGTCCTGGTGGTGATCTTCACCCTCGTCCAGGCGCCGACGCTGCCTTGGGTGGCCCAGCGTCTCGGCATCGTCGAGGACTACCGCACCCTCGACCTCTCGGTGGAGGCCACTCCCCTGGAGGAGCTGCGGGCCGAGCTCATGCAGGTGACCGTGGGTCCGGCCTCGAAGCTGCACGGGGTCGAGGTGTTCGAGCTCCGGCTGCCCGAGGGCGCCAACGTGACGCTCGTCGTGCGCGCAGGCAAGGGGTTCGTGCCCGAGAACACCACGGTGCTCCGGCGCGGCGACCAGCTGCTCATCGTGTCCACGGCGGAGGTGAGGACGCTCGCGGAGAAGCGGGTGAGGTCGGTCAGCCAGCACGGTCGACTGGCCGGCTGGCGCGACGACGGCCCCCGGCTCCGTGGCCGCGGCGGGCGCCTGCGCGACGCCGGGGCCCGGCTGCGCGACGTCGGTGGGGTCCGTCGTGGGGGCGGCAGCGGGAAGAAGTAGCCCTCGCGCGGCCTTATAGTTGGCAGTCGAACCATCACAGTGCCAGCCCACGCCACCCGTGCGCGCTGGCCAGGACGCCCCATTGGAGGAACCGTGCCGACGTACTCCTACGCCTGCACCGAGTGCGACCACCGCTTCGACGCGGTGCAGTCGTTCAGCGACGACTCCCTGACGGTCTGCCCCGAGTGCCAGGGCCGGCTGCGCAAGGTCTTCAACGCCGTGGGTGTCGTGTTCAAGGGCGGCGGCTTCTACCGCACCGACTCGCGCAGTGGTGCGTCGTCGTCCGTCCCGGCCGCGAGCTCGAGCGACTCCTCGTCGTCCACGTCCAGCTCGTCGAGCTCGTCCGCCTCGGGCTCGTCCAACTCGAGCTCGTCCAGCAGCAAGGCCAGCGCGGCCAAGGCCGACGGCTCAGCGGCCTGAGCCGGCTCGCTGCCGCGACCACGCGGCATACCGACGACGCCTGCCCCCTCCACAGGGCGGGCGTCGTCGTCGCTGCGTCCACAGGCGCCCGCTCGGGAGGTGCGGCCGGCGGCCCGCTGCGTAGGCTGCTCGCATGACCTCGACCCCTCGCGCCGACCTCGGCCTGATCGGCGGATCCGGCTTCTACGAGTTCTTCGAGGCGGCAGAGCGGGTGAGCGTGAGCACCCCCTTCGGCGACCCGAGTGACGACCTGGTCATCGGTGAGGTCGACGGACGACGGGTGGCGTTCATCGCCCGCCACGGCCAGGGCCACCGGTTCCCGCCCCACCGCGTCAACTACCGCGCGAACCTCTGGGCGCTCCGCTCGGTCGGTGTGCGCCAGGTCCTCGCACCGTGCGCCGTGGGGTCGCTCAAGCCGGAGCACGGACCGGGCACGATCGTGGTGCCCGACCAGGTGGTCGACCGCACCTGGGGCCGGGAGCACACCGTGTATGCCGCGGAGGGACCGGTCGTGCACGTCGGGTTCGCCGACCCCTACTGCCCCCGTGGACGTGCCGTCGCGATCGAGGCCGCGAGGGGCGCGGGCAAGCCCGTCGCCGACGCGGGAACGCTGGTCGTCATCAACGGTCCGCGGTTCTCGTCCAAGGCCGAGTCGGCCTGGCACCAGCAGGCCGGCTGGACGGTCGTGGGCATGACCGCCATGCCCGAGGCCTCCATCGCCCGCGAGCTCGCGATGTGCTTCACCACGGTCGCCCTCGTGACCGACCTCGACGCCGGGGTCGACGGTGGCGACGCGGTGACCCACGAGGAGGTGCTCGCCGTCTTCGCGAAGAACGTCGACGGCCTCAAGCAGGTGCTGCGCTCAGCACTCAGGGCGATGCCCGCCGAGGAGCCCGACGACACCGCCGTCTGCGCGTGTCGGCGCGCGCTCGACGGGATCACCCTGCCGTTCGAGCTCCCGGGCTAGGCCGGTCACCGTGCAGACCCCCCTCGACCGGAGCGGACCCGCCGGGGCCCACGCCTCAGACAGGATGCGCGCTGCAGCCGGCTGGTTACGAGGACCCGGGCGGCGCCGGCAGTGGCGCCGGCGGGTGGTGCGGCGCGCCCTTGCCGTGGCGTGTGCCATGGGGGCCGCAGCCGGGGTGGTCGGCGTCGCCCGGTCCGGCGACCCGCGACCGATGGAGCGGGTCGTGGTGGCCGTGCGACCGGTCGCTGTCGGCGAGATCGCCACGCGGGCCTCGCTGAGGGAGGTCTGGTGGCCGGCCGACCTCGTCCCGAAGTCGGGGGTGCACGACCTCGGGTCGGTACTGGGCCGGCCGCTCTCGGTGCCGCTCGCGCCCGGTGAGCCGCTCACGACGACCCGGGTCAACCCCGGCGCCCTGCTGCTCGGCCAGCCCGTCGACATGGTGGCCGTGCACCTCAGCGTGCCCGACCGCGGGGTGATGGCGATGGTCTCTGCTGGGGACCGGGTCGACCTCTGGGGCCCCGACGGCCTCGTGGCGAGCTCGGTGGTGGTGTTGCGCGTTGACCAGTCGCTGACCACCGACTTCGGTGCGGTGATCCAGGGCCAGGGATCGTCCAGCGGCTATGACCTCGACGGCGGCGGGATGGTCGTCTCCGCAGGTCACGACGTGGTGGGGCGCATCCTGTCGGTCCCCGACGACGCGCTCGGGCGCACGCAGCTCAGGGTGGTGCTCACGCGCGACTGACCGGCGGCCGCCGTTCGACCGGCTGGTCCCCGCCCGTCGTCACGCGCATGGACCCATCGGGTCGCTAGCGTGGAGAACGTCCGTTCGACATCTAGGGAAAGGTCGCGACACCCATGAAGGGTTTCAAGGACTTCGTCATGCGGGGCAACCTCGTGGAGCTTGCCGTCGCCTTCATCATCGCGGGGGCCTTCGGCACCGTCGTCAAGACCTTCACCGACCTGCTGATGGGAATCATCGGCAAGGCCGGCGGAAAGCCCGACTTCAGCGCCTACAAGCCGGGGGGCCTGCCCGTCGGCATCTTCCTGACGGCACTCGTGTCGTTCCTCATCCTGGCGTTCATCGTCTACTTCTTCGTCGTGAAGCCGTACGAGGTGGCCAAGGCCCGCTACGCGAGGGTCGAGGAGGACGCGGCGCCGGACGAGAACATCGTCCTGCTGCGGGAGATCCGCGACGCACTGCGCGGCCGCGCCTGACCGACACACCTCTTCTCGTTCGATGTAAACGCGCCGGGAAACCCCGGCGCGTTTACATCGAACGGCGCGTCACGGGCTCAGTCGGAGCCCCAGTGCGGCGGACGCTGTTCGCGCAGCCAGCGGTCGTGGGCCGACTCGTCCTTGCTCTCCCCCCACCCGAGGTCGGTGTCGTCCTTGGTCTGCCCGGTCGGGACGTCCAGGGTCGGGGCATCGGGGTTCTCCGAGGTCGCCGGGGCGATGACCCGCTTGCCCTTCCGGCCCCGAGCCCGACGCTGGCGAGCGCCCTCGTCGGCCGTGGGGACGAACTCGTCGAAGGGCTCCGGAGCCGACGCCGCCGGACCTGAGGGGGCCTTCTCGGGCGCGGCGGGCTCGGCTGCCACGGGCTCGGAGACGTCGGGCTCGCTGGCGGCGGGCTCGGCCACCACGGACTCGGTGCCCACAGGCACCGCGGCGGCCCGGCTGGCGACGGCCTGCTGCACGGCGGCGTTCACCCGCGCGACGTCGCGGGCGGGGTCGCGGAAGAGGTCGGTGGACCAGACCCTGACGTGCATCCAGCCGAGTCGGCCGAGCTGTTCGCCCCGCAGCCGGTCGCGGTCGCGGCTGCTGCGCATGGCGGCATACGTCGGGCCGTCGGTCTCGACGGCCACGAGGACGTGGCCCGGGTGGTCCGGGTCCTCGACGGCAAGGTCGATCGGCTGCCCGGCCGAACCGTAGGCCTCGTGCACGACGAGACCGGTGTCGCGCAGGCGCCGCGCGAACTCGGCCCGCAGCGGGTCCGCCGTCGGCCTCGTTGCGGTCGGGTGGGATTCCTGCGGGGTGGTGGGCTGCGGGGCCGGGAAGCTGCCGTCCGCGGCATACGCGAGGAAGTCTCGGAGCATGACGGCACCGCGGGCCTTGAGGCGCGCGGGGTCGAGGTCGCTCGCGAGCAGCGACGAGACCACGGTCATGCGGCGGCGGGAGCGGGTGATGGCGACGTTGAGACGACGCTCGCCGCCCTCGAGGTTGAGCGGCCCGAACCGGTGGAGCACCCGGCCGTGCGGGGTCTTGCCGTAGCCGACCGACAGGATGATCGCGTCGCGCTCGTCGCCCTGCACGCGCTCGAGGTTCTTGACGAAGAAGCGCTCCGGCCGGTCCTCGTCGAAGAAGTCGCCCACCCCGGCGGCGGCGTCGGTGGCCAGCGCGCGACGCAACGCGTCGTCGAGGCGGGTGGCGTGCTTGATGCCGAGCGCGATGACGCCCAGCGACTCGTGCGGCCTGAGGCGCGCGTGCTCGAGGACGAGCTCGACCACCCGCAGGACCTCGGCCTCGGTCGACTCGATGGCCTCCTCCCCCGCCTGCACGACACCGGAGCCCTCGACCGACTCGAGGCGCACGACGGGGTCGGTGCCGGTGCCCGGGAACGTGACGAGCGAGTCGTCGTACATCTCCCGGTTGGCGAACGCGACGAGGCGTTCGTCGAGCGAGCGGTAGTGCCACGAGAGGCGTCTGGTGGGCAGCGCCGCGGTGAGGACGTCGAGAACCGACTCGAACCCCTCGGTCAGGGCATCGGACTCGGGTGCAGCGTCCTCGTCGACCGCGGCGGTGAAGAAGCTGGTCGGGGGGAGCTGTCGCTCGTCGCCGGCCACGACGACCTGGTGGGCGCGCGAGATGGCCGACACGGCCTGCGCGGGCGGGATCTGCGAGGCCTCGTCGAAGATCACCACGTCGAACCAGCGTCCTGGGGGCAGCACCGACGCCACCACCAGCGGCGACATCGCCCACGCGGGCTTGGCTGCGGTGAGCGTCTCGGCGGCCTTCGGCAGCAGGTCGCGCAACGGCCGGTGGCGGCGCGACTTGCCGGCCTCGGCACGCACGAGCGCCTCCTGGTCGGGGTGGTCGGCGAGCACCTCGCGCAGCCGTCGACCGGCCCCGGCCCGCACGCGGTCGGCGCTGGCGCGCAGGTGGGCGTGGTCGGCGGCGATGTACTCGCGGGCGACGCGTTGCAGCTGGGCGCCGTCGTGGGCGCCGTAGCGCGGGTCGCGCACGGTGAGGTCCTCGGACAGCGAGGTCCACCAGACGAAGTCGAGCTCGGCGGCGACGTCGTCAGGACCGACGCCGCGACGGGCGAGGTCGTCGAGCAGGGCTCCCATCCCCGACGCGCGCAGGGCGTCGAGCGTGCCCAGGACCTGTGGCACCACGGTCAGCCGGTCGGGGCGGGCGTCGAGCGCTGCCATCCGCTCGCGCAGCTCGCCGAGGGTGGCGCCGAAGAGGTCGCCACCACCGTGGGTGGTGGCCAGCCGCTCGCCCAGCCAGGTGAGGTCGGCGGAGAGGGCCTCGTATGCCGCGCGAGCCCGGTCGAGGTCGACCGGGATCTCGGGGCGGCCGCCCGCGCCGGCCATCTGCTGCCAGGCGGTGCGCTGGGTCTGGGCGTCGAGGAGGGCCGTGTGCAGGTCGGCCGGCGGGGGCCCGGGACGCAGCAGGGAGCGAGCCTGACGACGCAGCCGCCACCGCGAGTACCAGCCCAGCGCAACGGCGTTCGCGTCGCGCTCGGTCTTGTCGGCAGTCGCGGCGACCAGGTCGCCGAGCGGGATGTCGAAGATCTCGGGGCGGAAGACCTCGAGGGTGTCGCGGACCCGGCCGACCGAGTCGAGCACGGCTCCCCAGTCACCGACCCGGTCGGCCTGCGGCAGGCTCACGTCGGAGAAGACCTCGTGCATGGTCTGCTCGACGTCCTGGAGGCCGCCCTGGCTGAGCCGGCTGGTGATGTCGCGGGCGCGGACTGCCTCCTCGGACGTCGCGATGCGGGCCCCGAACCACGGGTCGGTGCCTTCCTGGGTCGACCACGCACCGAGGCTCGCGGCCTCGGTCAGCTGTCGGCCGAGCTCCTTGACGCGCTGGCGGTCGAGGGCGGCGAGCTGCTCACCCCGCACCCGGACCCGTGACGTGGGCGGGTGGGCGAGGCTGCCCAGGGTCGAGATCGCTTCCTGCGCCTGGTGGGCGGAGACTCCCCAGGGCTGGCGCACCTCGTGGAGGGCGGCAGCGTGCTGCACGAGGGTGGCCCGCCGGTCCACGAGGACGTGTTCGATCTCGGTGGTGTCGGGGTCCTGCACCTGGGTGCCGCGCTCGAGCGCCGCGCCGAACTGCTGGGCCAGGCGGCGTCGGTTGCTCGCGCCGTCGTAGGCGTCGAGGACGAGGTCGCCGAGACCCACGCCGTCGAGCCGGGACAGGACGGCGTCGATGGCGGCGCGCTTCTCCGCGACGAACAGCACCCGCTTGCCCTCGCCCGCGAGGCTCGCGATGAGGTTGGCGATGGTCTGGGACTTGCCGGTGCCGGGCGGGCCCTTGATGACGAGGTGGGCGCCGGAGCGGACCGCGTCGATCGCGGCCTGCTGGGTCGAGTCGGCGTCGAGGATGAGCAGCTCATGGGCCGGGTCGGAGTCGGCCGGCGAGTCGGGCACCGACGTGCGCACCGCGCGCAGCGCTCCGGGGTCTCCGGCGAGCGCGGCGATCACGTCATGGTCGGCGAGCGAACTCCCTTGCGCTGCAAGGTCGGCCACCATCGGCAGCTTCGCATAGGAGAACGTGCCGACGACGAGCCGCGGCATCACGCTGAAGTCCGGGACCGACGCGCACAGCCGCGCCAGCTCGGCATACACGGGGTGGGGGTCGAAGGCCCCGCTGGCGTTCGCCAGGTCTTCGAGGGCGCCGGTGTCGAGGTCGAGGCCCTGCTCGGAGCGCAGGTAGTGCTCCAGCACTGGGTTCAGCTCGACGTCGTTGCCGAGGTCGAGGTCGAAGTCCTCGCGCGCCGCTCCGGTCGGCTTGAGGACGCAGGACCGCAGGAGGACGGGCGCCGCCGGTGGGCGCGAGGCGCCGCGTACCGTCCAGCTGGCCATGCCGATGGCGATGAACCCGGCCGCGATGCCGCGCTCCTCCGAGAGCTCGAGGGTCTTGGCGCGGATGACGCGGGCGCGGCGGCGGGCCTCGTCGAGGGCCGCCGGTTCGCGCACGAGGTCGGAGAGCCGGGTCGGACGCCCGGCGAGCAGCATGGCCAGTCCACCGGGGTGGGCGGTGGTGAGGTGGAGGGTGCCGCTCGGCAGGTCGCGGTACCAGAGCAGGGTGTTGCGTCCGCCGAGGTCGACGAGGTGTCGCTGCCAGGCCGCGACCGCGTCGGCGACGCGCTCACCGCGCGGGTCGGCGTCAGGGGTGCTCGCGTTAGGGGTGCTCGCGTCGGACGTGCTCGCGTCAGGGGTGCTTGCGTCAGGGGTCGCCGTCGGCACTGCTGGGGTCTCGTCGGTCGGCGGGGTCACCCAAGCAGGCTAGCCAACCTGGTCGGTCTCCCGGTCCGGCAACACGGTGTCGGGCGCGACGGTGTCGGGCAGGACCGGGTCAGGGGTGACCGTCGTCGCGCCGGCCGCTCCGTCGGGCAGCGTGGCGGGGACCCGGATCAGCAGCGACGCCAGGGCGACGATCGCCGCGAGGACGGCCGAGCACGCGCCGAGCACGGAGTAGCCGAGCTGGCCGACCACCACTCCTGCCAGTGCGCCGCCGCCACCGGCCGCGAGACCCATGACCAGGTCGGAGGCGCCCTGGGCGCCGGCCCGCTCGGCGAGTGGCACCGACTTCACGACCAGGGTCGAGCCGCTGACCAGCGTGAACGACCAGCCGAGGCCGAGCAGGAAGAGCCCGATCGCCAGCCCCGCAGACCACCCGATCGGCGCCTGGGCGGCCAACAGCCCGGCGACGACGAGGATCACCGCCCCCGCCAGACCACAGGAGCGGCCACCCCAGCGGTCGACCGCGAGGCCGGTGAGCGGGGAGAAGGCGAACATGCCCAGCACGTGGAGGCTGATGACCAGGCCGATGACGCGCAGGCTGGCACCGCCGTGGTGCATGTGCAGCGGCGTCATCACCATGACGCTGACCATGACCGTGTGCCCCAGGGCCATCGTGACGAGACCGAGGAGGGCGCCGGGGTGGGCCAGCAGGGTGCGCCAGCCGCGGACGATGGAGCCGTGCTGGCGCTCGAGCGGCTCGGTCGCGACCGCTGCGGCACGCTCGCGGGCGAGCAGCAGGGGGTCGGGTCGCAGGCGCGCGAACAGGAGCACCGCCCCGAGGACGAGGCCGAGCAGCGAGAAGACATAGGGACCGGTGAGCGCCGGGATGCCGAGCAGCTTCGCGACCGGCTCCCCCGGACCGGCGAGGTTGGGTCCGAAGACCGCACCGATGGTCGTGGCCCAGACCACGGTCGACAGGTCACGCCCGCGGTGCGCCTCGTCGGCGAGGTCGGCCGCGGCATACCGGGCTTGGCTGTTGGCGGCGTTGGAGCCGCCGAAGAGCGCGGCCCCGGCGAGGAGGAGCGGGAAGTTGCGGAGGGCGCCGGCGGTGATCATCGTCAGCGCGCCGACGATGCCGAGGGCGTAGCCGACGAGCAGACCCCACCGGCGCCCGCGGGCGGCCATGACGTGGGCCATCGGGATGGCGATCAGCGCGCCACCGAGCACCTGGAAGGTGCCGCCGAGCCCGGCGAGGTCGGCGGAGCCACCGACGTCCTCGGCGAGCAGCGCGCCCACGCCCGCACCGGCCGACACCCCCACCCCGACGAGCACCTGGGTGCCGATGAGCGTGGAGACGGTGCGCCGCTGGACCGCCCGGTCGTGGAGGTGGGGCGAGTTCTCGTGGGCGGCGTCGGGCACCCGGCCAGTATGCCGCGCTGCCCGGACCCGAGAACCGGCCCGGCCCGCAGGATGCGGACCGGGCCGG
>NZ_JBFUCW010000011.1:0-132482 GCF_056405035.1 Pedococcus sp. P2_A3
CACGACTCGCGGGCTCAGACGACCAGGCCGAGGACCAGGACGAAGACCAGCCCCGACACGGAGAGCAGGGTCTCCATCAGCGACCACGACTTGATGGTCTGGCCGACCGAGAGGCCGAAGTACTCCTTGACCAGCCAGAAGCCGGCGTCGTTGACGTGGGAGAAGAACACCGAGCCGGCTCCGATCGCCAGGACCAGCAGCGACACCTCGGGGGTGCTCAGGCCGGCCGCGAGCGGGGCGAGGATGCCGGACGCGGTGACCGTGGCGACGGTGGCCGAGCCGGTGGCGAGGCGGATCAGGACCGCCACCACCCAGGCGAGCAGCAGCACGCTGACGCCGCTGCCCTGCACCCAGTCGGCGACCAGCGCACCGATGCCGGTGTCGACCAGGGTCTGCTTGAACCCGCCACCCGCGGCGACGATGAGGAGGATGCCGGCGATGGGCGGCAGCGAGCGCTCGAGCGAGGAGGCCAGCTCCTTGGTGCCCATGCCGGCGCCGCGGCCGAGGGTGAACATGCCCACGATGACGGCGATGAGCAGGGCGATGATCGGCGTGCCGAGGAAGTCGAGCACGGTGCGGACGGCGTTGCCCTTGTCGGCGAAGATGTCGGCGAGCGCCTTGCCCATCATGAGGACGACCGGGGTGAGGACCGCGAACAGCGTGACCGCGAAGGTCGGGCGCTCGAGCCTGGCCTCCTGGTCCTCGCCGGTGCCGAAGAACTCGGGGGCGGGGACGTCGACCCAGCGTCCGGCGAACCGGGCGAAGAGCGGGCCGGCGATGGCAATCGTCGGCAGGGCGACGAGCACCCCGAAGGCGAGGGTGATGCCGAGGTTGGCCTTGAGCGCGTCGATGGCCACCAGCGGTCCGGGGTGCGGCGGCACGAGGCCGTGCATGGCGGACAGACCGGCGAGGGCGGGGATGCCCACCTTGACGATGGACAGCTGCGACCGGCGCGCGACCAGGAAGATCACCGGCATCAGCAGGACGAGGCCGATCTCGAAGAACATCGGCAGGCCGATCAGGGCACCCACGCCGGCCATCGCCCACGGCAGCGTGCGCGGCGAGGAGCGTCCGACGATGGTGTCGACGATCTCGTCGGCCCCACCGGAGTCGGCGAGCAGCTTGCCGAACATGGCGCCGAGCGCGATCAGGGTGCCGACCCCGGCCGCGGTGGAGCCGAAGCCCTTGGTGAAGCTGTCGATGGTGTCGGACATCGCCACGCCGGCCACGGCCCCCACGGTCAGCGACCCGAGGGTGAGGCCGAGGAACGGGTGCAGCTTGAAGCGGGTGATGAGCACGACGATCACGGCGATGCCGAGCAGGGCCGCCGGGACCAGCCGGGAGGCCGGGATGTCGGGGACGTCAGCCGCGTCGGCCGCGGTGAGCAGGGGGTGGAGCAGGGAGAGGACGTCGGTGGTCATGCGGGGTCACGCCTTTCGAGGGGGTAGCGGGTGGGCGGGGAGGTGAGACCGGCGGGCGAGGTGAGCGCGGCGGGCGAGGTGAGGATCGCGGGCGAGGTGAGCCCGGCGGGCGAGGTGAGGATCGCGGGCGAGGTGAGACCGGCGGGCGAGGTGAGGATCGCGAGGGACTCGTCGACGAGGGTGTCGACCGGCTGGGCCACGTCGAGGGTGGCGCCGAGCTCGTCCGGCTCGAGCACCTCGAGCGTCGCGAACTGCGAGTCGATCAGGGCAGCCGGCATGAAGTGGCCCGGACGCCCGGCCACGCGGGCCGCGAGCACGTCGCGGTCGCCGTGCAGGTGGAGGTAGACCGCTTGGGGAGCCGCCGCGCTGAGCACGTCGCGGTACGCGCGCTTCAGGGCGGAGCAGCTGGCGACACCACCGGTCACGCTGTGCTCGGCGAGCCAGGCGGCGATGGCCTCGAGCCAGGGTCCGCGGTCGTCGTCGTCGAGCGGGATGCCGGCCGACATCTTGGCGATGTTGGCCTCGGGGTGGAAGTCGTCGGCGTCCGCGAAGGGGACGCGCAGACGCTGGGCGAGGGCCGCGCCGACGGTCGTCTTGCCTGACCCGGACACCCCCATCATCACGACAAGGGGTGGAGCGGGGTGGTGCGTGTCTTCAGGCATGGGCTGACTCCTGTGTCGGCTCGGGCTCGTCATCGAGGACCTGGTGACCAGCGTGACCGATCAGAGCGGCTTTATCAAGGGCTCAGAGCAAATAAATATTATTTAAACGTCTGCACCCGTGTTCGCGTCCTCTCTGGCAGGCTGGACCCATGAGCGAGTCACCCACCTCCCCCGCCGGTCACGAGGTGGGCCTGCACGCCGGCGTCCTCGACCGGCTGGGGCAGGAGATCGTGTCCGGCACGCTGCCCGTCGACACCGTGGTGCGGATCGACCAGCTCGACGAGCGGTTCGGGGTGTCGCGGTCGGTGGTGCGCGAGGCCGTGCGGGTGCTCTCCTCCATGGGTCTGGTCGAGACCCGTCGCCGCCTGGGCGTGCGCGTCCTCCCGTCAGCGCACTGGAACGTGTTCGACCCCCGCGTGATCCGCTGGCGCCTCGACGGGCCCGACCGCGAGGACCAGCTCGTCTCCCTGGGCGAGCTGCGTCGCGGGTTCGAGCCGGTCGCCGCAGAGCTCGCCGCGGACCGCGCCACCCCCGACCAGTGCGGGGCGATGGCCGCAGCGGTGATGCAGATGACCGTCCACGCGAAGTCAGGAGACCTCGTCGCCTACCTCGAGGCCGACAAGGACTTCCACCGCACCATGCTCGAGGCCTCCGGCAACGAGATGCTGGCCGCTCTCTCGACCGTCGTCGCCGAGGTCCTCGCCGGGCGCACCCACCACGACCTGATGCCCCGCACCCCCAACCCCGCAGCCATCCGGCTGCACGGCGACGTCGCGCAGGCGATCGGGTCGGGCGACGGTCGCGCGGCGAGCACCGCGATGGCCGCCATCATCGACGAGGCCAGCGCCGCCGTGCGCGAGACGAAGGGCTCGGGCCGCCGGAGCTGAGCGGCCTGTCCCCCGGCTCCGCCTCAGAGCTCGCAGGTGTTCACGAGGTCCCCGGTCGACGGCCGCGGTCGCAGGCCGTCGACGGGCGGCTGCACCCCGCGCTCGACCCAGGCCGTGAGGTCGTCGAACGCCGTCCTCGCGCACGGCAGGAGCGGGCGCAGCCGATCGGGGAATGCGGCATACAGGCCGTCGGTGTGCGTGCCGTCCGCGACGCTGTAGTAGCGGTGCAGAGCACCGGCCCCCGCCGCATCGACCAGCCGGTCGTAGACGTCGGCGTCGGTTGCCGGGGGCAGGAGCGTGTCGAGCGTCCCCTGCACGGTGAGCATGGGCTTGCCGATCGCGCCGGTGAGCTGCACGGCGGCCACCGCCTGCTTCACGGCGGAGGGCCGCGAGGCGTAGTCGTAGTCGGCGTCGCAGGCCGGAGTTCCGCTGGCGCAGAAGGGAACTCCTGCCTTGAGGTCGCCGTCGAAGGTCGAGTCGAACTCCTCGCGGTAGATCCGCTGGGTGAGGTCCCAGTAGACGGCCTCGTGGAACGGCCACAGGAACTCCGACCCCGGCACGAACCCGGCCCCGATGATCGCGTCGTGGGCCGCCTGGTCACCGGTCGCGGCATACGCGGGGTAGTACTTCATTGCGGTGGGCAGGTAGGTCAGCAGGTTCGGTCCCGCGGCCCTGAACAGGGTGCCCTCCCAGTCGATCCCGCCGTCATAGAGCTCCGGGCGGTTCTCCAGCTGCCACCGCGTGAGGTAGCCGCCGTTGGAGATCCCGAACAGGTAGGTGCGCTGCGGGGCCTTCGCGTAGACCTGCTTCACCACCCGCTTGGTGGCGATGGTCAGCTCGGTCACCCGCGTGTTCCACTCGGCGATCGAGCCGCCGGGCGCGGAACCGTCGTCGTAGAAGGACGCCCCGGTGTTCCCCTTGTCGGTGGACGCGAACGCGTACCCCTTGGCCAGCACCCAGTCGCCGATGATGAAGTCGTTGGCGTACTGCCCACGCACCCCGGGGGCGCCGCTGATGATGAGCCCGCCGTTCCAGCGGTCCGGGATCCTGATCACGAACTGGCTGTCGTGCTTCCAGCCGTGGTTGGCGTTCGTCGTCGAGGTGTCCGGGAAGTACCCGTCGACCTGGATGCCGGGCACGCTGGTCGGGTTCCTCGTGCCGGCCGCGTTCAGGCCGGCCCAGTCGTTCGGGTTCGTGTGGCCGCTGGCGACGGTGCCTGCCGTGGTGAGGTCGTCGAGGCAGGCGACCTCCTGCCGCTCGGCGCCTGGCACGGCGATCTTGGACTCGCGGGCACAGTGCCCACCCTCGGGCTTGTCGGCGGCGGCCGGGGTGGCCGCGGCGAGGGCGCCCCCGAGTGCGAGGGCGAGGGTGGCGGTGAGGGCGGCGGCGCGGCGTGACGTCGTGGTCAGTGGCATGCGGTCATGCAACCGCCGAGCCCAGCACCCCTCAATGTGGGTGCCCCACACAAACCCGGTATGCCGCGTGTGCACCGCTCGCCGGCGCCCCGGCGCTGGCTCTGGCTTGATCTCCACCTGGGGCTAGGTGGCGACACGACCGGGCCCGAACGGTGCGAGCCTCGCATGACCATGGCGACGCAGCTGGGGCCCGGAGCCTTGCTCGACGCGGCGCGTGAGCTCTATGGCCTCGAGGTCGGTGCACGGGCCGGACTCCCGAGTGGCACCGTGCAGCCCTGTCAGCCGGCCGAGCGCAGGACGTCTCGGGTGAGCTCGAGCTGGCCGCGGTGCTGGGCCAGCTCCTCGTAGACGTGCAGCAGCACCCCGCCGCAGGTCGCGGCATACCAGTCCTCGCGGGGCGACGTGGGCTGGGCCGGGGGCGCGGACGGGTCGGTGCGGGCGACCCAGTCGCGCAACGACGCCCGCACGGCGTCGGTGTCGGCGGCGAGCACGGCGACGGCCCCGGTCGCGGTGAACTCGGCGTCGCGGTCGCGGGGCACGACCTCGCCCAGGTTGACGGTGGAGGCCCAGCGCGCGGTGACCCCGAGGCAGTGGGTCAGGATCGCGAACGGGCTGTTGGCACCGGGCAGCTCCGGGCGCTGGTTGGCCAGGTCGTCGCCGAGGTCGACGACGATGTCGCGCATCGCCACCAGCGCCTCGTCGCAGAACCGCAGGTAGGTCTCCTTGTCGATCACGGCTGCCCGGTCTCCAGCAGTCGGCGGAAGCCCGCCTCGTCGAGGATCGGCCGACCCAGCTCGCGCGCCTTGTCCTCCTTGGTGCCGGCGTTCTCCCCCACGACGACGTAGTCGGTCTTCTTCGACACCGACCCGGAGGCCTTGCCGCCGCGCGCGAGGATGGCCTCCTTGGCGGAGTCGCGGGAGAATCCCTCGAGCGAGCCCGTCACGACCACGGTCAGCCCGGCCAGGGTCTGCTCGACCGACTCGTCGCGCTCGTCGGCCATCACCACGCCGTCGGCCTGCCACTGCCTGACGATCTGGTCGTGCCAGTCGACGGCGAACCAGGCGGCCACCGCCTCGGCGATCACGCCACCGACGCCCTCGACCCCGGCCAGCTCCTCGGGACGCTCCCGCGCTGCCTCGCGCAGGGCGTCCATCGTCGAGAAGTGCTGCGCCAGCGCCCGTGCTGCGGTGGGCCCGACGTGGCGGATCGACAGGGCCACGAGCACCCGCCAGAGCGGTTGCTGCTTGGCCTGCTCGAGGTTCTCGGACAGCCGGATGCCGTTGGCGGACAACACCTTCCCGTCGACCACCGAGTCCTCCGGGTCGGACTTCTTGGCTGCCCGGGTGAAGAGCGGGACGGTCGCGAGCCGGGCGCGCCCCGCCTCGCCGGCCAGCCCGAACAGCCCGCTCTCGTCTTCCAGGACCCCGGACTCGAGCAGTGCGCCCGCGCCCTCCCAGCCCAGCGCCTCGATGTCGAACGCCCCGCGACCGGCGAGGCCGGCGAGCCGCTCTCGCAGCTGCGACGGGCAGGTGCGGGCGTTGGGGCAGCGGATGTCCTTGTCGCCCTCCTTCTCGGGCGCCAGGGGCGTGCCGCACGACGGACACTCCGTGGGCATCACGAACGGTCGCTCGCTGCCGTCACGCAGGTCGACGACCGGACCGAGGATCTCGGGGATGACGTCGCCGGCCTTGCGCAGCACCACCGTGTCTCCGATCAGGACGCCCTTGCGGTGCACCTCGTCGGCGTTGTGGAGCGTGGCGCGCTCGACGGTCGACCCCGCCACGACGACGGGCTCCATCACCCCGAACGGTGTCACCCGGCCGGTGCGCCCCACGTTGACCTGGATGTCGAGGAGCTTGGTGTTGACCTCCTCGGGCGGGTACTTGAACGCGATCGCCCACCGTGGCGCCCTCGACGTGGAGCCCAACCGGCGCTGGATGGAGATCTCGTCGACCTTGATGACGATGCCGTCGAGCTCGTGCTCGACGCTGTGCCGCTCCTCGCCGTACTGGTCGATGAACTTCTGCACGTCCTCGATCGAGTCGAGGACCCGGTAGTGGGTCGAGATCGGCAACCCCCACTCGCGGAACAGGTCGTAGGCCTCGGACTGCCTGGTCAGCTCGAACCCCTCCCGCAGGCCGATGCCGTGGACCAGCATCCGCAGCCCACGGGTGGCGGTGACGCGGGGGTCCTTCTGCCGCAACGACCCCGCGGCCGTGTTGCGCGGGTTCGCGTAGGGAGCCTTGCCGGCCTCGACCAGGCTCGCGTTGAGGTCGCCGAACGCCTCGACCGGGAAGTAGACCTCGCCCCTGATCTCGACCCGCGCGGGGTGGTCGGACCCGGCGAGCTGGTGTGGGATGCCCTCGATGGTCTTGACGTTGTTGGTGACGTCCTCGCCGGTGCGGCCGTCGCCGCGTGTCAGGGCCCGCACGAGGCGACCCTTCTCGTAGAGGAGGTTGACCGCGAGCCCGTCGATCTTCAGCTCGCACAGGTAGTGGTAGCCCGTGGACCCGGCATCGCGGGCGACCCGCGCGGCCCACGCGGCCAGCTCCTCCGGCGAGAAGCAGTTGTCGAGGGACAGCATCCGCTCGAGGTGGTCGACCGCCGTGAAGTCGGTGGAGAACACCGCGCCACCGACCTGCTGGGTCGGGCTCTCGGGCGTGCGCAGCTCGGGGAACTCCTCCTCCAGCTCGTTGAGCCGGCGGATCAGCAGGTCGTAGTCGCCGTCACTGATCGTCGGGGCATCCTTGACGTGGTAGGCGAACTGCGCCGCCGTCGCCCGCTCGGCCAGGTCGGCCCACTCGTGGCGAGCGGCCTCGGTGGCGGGGTGGGGGGCCGGGTCGGCGGCGGAGCTGGTGACCCCGTCGGTGGCGGTCCCGGAGGCTGTCGTCGAGTCGATCTCAGTCACGGGCCCATCCTGCCGCACACCCCTGACGTCCTGCCCGTGCGCGCCCTGGCTGCCGTGCCCCGGCACCGAGGCACGCGGCATACCCGAACCCGTAGCCAAACCGGGCACCCACCGGAGAGGATGGCCGGAACCGGACCCCCACCGTCGAGGAGCCTGCGTCATGACCAATCTCGCCACCAACCTGGTTACCACCGCCCAGGAGCGGCCCGACCAGGCCGCCATCAAGTTCATGGGCAACGACATCACCTATGCCCAGATCCATGGCATGGCTGCGAAGGTGGCGGGGTCGCTCAAGGCGGCGGGCGTGGAGCCGGGTGACCGGGTGGCGATCATCCTCCCCAACGTGCCGGCGTTCCCGGTCGTGTTCTTCGGCTCGCTGCTCGCCGGCGCGATCGTCGTGCCGATGAACCCGCTCCTGAAGGCCGGTGAGATCGACTTCTTCTTCACCAACTCCGGTGCCAAGGTCGCGTTCGTGTGGCCGGACTTCGTGGCAGAGGCCACCGAGGGGGCCACGAACTCGGGCACCCGCATCGTCACCTGCGGGCCGATGGGCCCGGTCGACGGTGAGCTCGAGGAGGGCGACCCGATCGCGGTGCCGGTCGAGCGCGACGACGAGGACACCGCGATCGTGCTCTACACCTCAGGCACCACCGGCCGCCCGAAGGGCGCCGAGCTCACCCACCGGAACATCCACCTCAACGCCCACCGCAGCGCCGTCGAGATCCAGGCCATCACCCCCGACGACGTCGTGATGGGCTGCCTGCCGCTGTTCCACGTCTTCGGGCTGGTCGTGGGGCTCAACGCGGCCGTGATCGCGGGCGCGGCGCTGGCCCTGATCCCCCGGTTCGACCCGGCCGAGGCGATCAAGGTCATCGGCAACGAGAAGGTCACCATCTTCCTCGGGGTCCCGACGATGTATGCCGCGATCCTCCACCACCCCGACTCCGACGCCCTCGACGCGACCTCGCTGCGCACGTGCTGCTCGGGCGGGTCGGCGATGCCGCTGGAGGTCATGAAGGCGTTCGAGGCGAAGTTCGGCTGCATGATCCTCGAGGGCTACGGGCTGTCGGAGACGTCGCCGGTCGCGTCGTTCAACCTGCCGACCATGGAGCGCAAGCCCGGCACCATCGGGGTGGCCATCCCCGGCTGCGAGATGAAGCTCATCGACCTCGACGGCAACGACGTCCCGCCCGGCGAGGGCGTCGGGGAGATCGCGATCCGCGGCGACAACGTGATGAAGGGCTACTGGCAGAACCCCGAGGCGACCGCCGAGGCGATCCCCGACGGGTGGTTCCGCACCGGCGACCTCGCCACGGTGGACGAGGAGGGCTACTTCACCATCGTCGACCGGAAGAAGGACATGATCCTGCGCGGCGGCATGAACGTGTACCCGCGTGAGGTCGAGGAGGTGCTCTACACCCACCCCGACGTGCTCGAGGCTGCCGTGGTCGCGGTGCCGGACGACCTGCTCGGCGAGGACGTCGGCGCCGCGGTGGCGCTGCGCCCCGGGGCGACGACGACCCTCGACGACGTGCAGGCGTTCGTCAAGGAGAAGATCGCCGCCTACAAGTACCCGCGCCACCTCTGGCAGGTCGACGAGCTCCCCAAGGGCCCCACCGGCAAGATCCTGCGCCGCGAGGTCCACAAGCCGGCGGACGCCTGACCGGGCCGCCTGAGCCCGGGCTGCCCGGGCTCAGGCGGCTCTGGGGCGCCTGGCCGGCAGGCCGATGACGACGGCCGACACCAGCACGATCGCGGCACCGAGCAGCTGCGGCCAGGCCAGGTGCTCGTCGAGGACGACGACGCCGAGCAGCACCGAGACCACCGGGATGAGGTAGGTGACCGTGGTGCTGACGGTGGCGCCGGCCGCTCGGACGACGTCGAACTGGAGCATGTAGGCCAGGCCGGTGCCGACGACACCCAGGGCCAGGACGCACAGCAGCGGGAGCAGCGCTCCCCCGCCGTCGAGGGCCGGGTGGCCGGACCACGGTGCGGCGTAGGTGTCACGCGACACCAGCCACCAGACGAGGAGCACAGGCACCATCAGTGCCGAGCCCACGAGCAGCAGGGCGGTCGGCATGGAGAGACCACCCAGGTCGGCGCCGCCGAGGAACCGGCGGTTGTAGGTCCAGCCCAGCCCGTAGGAGGCACCCGCGACGAGGGTCATGCCGAAGCCGAGCAGGTCGGGACGGCCCGCCGACTCCCACGGCTGCATGATGACCACCACCCCGACGAAGCCGATGACCACGGCGGCCAGCTTGCGCGCGGAGAGCCGGTCGCTGGGCAGGAAGACCAAGGCGAAGAACACCGCCACGAGTGGCGTCGTCGCGTTGCCGATCCCCGCGAGAGCCGAGGAGACCCGCACCTCCCCCGCGGCGAAGAGGCTGAACGGCAGAGCGGTCAGGAACACCCCCGAGACGGCCAGGTGCGCCCAGGTCCGCCGTTCCCTGGGCAGTCGGCCACCCGTGAGGGCGAGCAGCGCCAGCAGGGTCGCGGTGCCGGCGAAGATCCGCAACCCGGAGATCTGCAGGGGCGCCATGGTCCGCAGCCCCACCTTCATCAGCAGGAAGCTCGACCCCCAGATCAGCGCGAGGAGGAGGTACTTGGCCTGCCACGGCACCCGCGTCGCGGCGGTCCCGCCGGCGGGCGCGACGGTGGAGTCGGATGGGTTGGCAGCAACTCTGGCGCTCATGGGTGGGTCAGCTCTCGGCTCGTTCGGACCATTCGGCGGCCACGTCGACCGCTGCGCGTTGAACGCGCCAAGCCCCCTCCGGTGTGAGTCCGGGAAGCCCACAGGCGGGGGTGGCGGTCAGGGCACCGAGGTCACGCGGTGACATGCCTGCGTCGGTCCAGCCGCGCACCACGAGGTCGGACGCACCGCGGACGGTGCCCGTGCCGTCGGTGGGCAGGCACCCGGCATACAGCGCGACGCCGTCCTCGACGGTGGCGGCGACGGACTCCCACCGGGCCGGCGTGAGGGCGGTGACGTCGAGCGCCACGGCGCCCACCCCGGTGGCTCGCAGGAGCGGAAGCGGTATGCCGGGGTCGCAACAGTGCACGACCGTCGCCGTGCCCTCGGGGGCTGCGGCGAGGACGTCGCGCAGGCCGGTGATGGCGGTCTGGGGGTCGACGGCTCGTAGGTGCCCGTAGCCGGACGCCGTCGGGAGCCGCCCGGCGAGGACCGCCGGCAACGACGGCTCGTCGACCTGGAGGACGAGGGTCGCGCCCGGCACGAGCCGCTGCACCTCGGCGAGGTGGACGCGCACGCCCTCGGCCAGCGACCCGACGAGGTCGCGCAGGGCGCCGGCGTCAGCCAGCGACTTCTCCCCGCGGTTGAGCTCGATGCCGGCCGCCAGCGTCCACGGTCCGGTGACCTGGAGCTTGAGGTCTCCGACGTAGCCGTCGAACACCTCGGCCAGCTCGTCGAGGTCTTGGCGCCAGAGCGAGGCGGCTCGCGACGAGTCACGTCCCGGGCGGTCGACGAACCGCCAGCCACCCGGCTGGAGGTCGACGTGCAGGTCGACGAGCAGGGCCGCGGCCCGGCCGACCATGTCGGCGCCGGGCCCCCGGGCCGGCAGCTCGGGGAGGTAGGGCAGGTGCCCGTCGCCGAGGACCTCACGCACCCCGCGCAGCGCCTCGCTGATGTCGGTGCCGGGAAGGGAGCCGATGCCGGTTGCGCGTGCCACGCCCCGAGACTAGTCAGCAGCCCCGACAGCCCTCACGCCGCGGCGGCGCAGAGGGATCCGACCTGCGGGCGGTGGGCAACCACCCGTCAGGTGGCGTCGTACTCCGCGAGCAGGCGCTTCGGGGCGACGGAGCGCCAGGCGTCCTCGACCAGCGCCTCGACGTGCGGCCAGTCGATGTCGTCGACGTCGCGGTAGACCCCGACCCAGCCGCGGTGCGACTCCCGCTGCTCGGTCCCCGGGAGGGCCAGGCACAGCGAGCGCACCCTCGCGAGCGGTGAGCCGGCACTGATCTCGCCGCGCGGCATACGGCCTAACGCTCCAGCCAGGTCGAGGCGATCGTGGCCGAACCCACCACCCGCGTCCCTTCGTAGAGGACGACCGACTGCCCGGGCGCGACCCCGCGGAGGCGGCCGGAGAGCCGCACCTCGACGTCGTCACCGGAGGCCCAGGCCTGGGCCGGCACCTCTTCGCCGTGGGCCCGCACCTGGGCGCCCACCTCGAGGACCCCGTCGGGCGGCGGACCGCACCAACGGGCGTGGTCACCACGAATCGCGTTGACCCCCAACAGGTCTGACGTGCCGATCAGCACTCGGTTGGCTGCGGCGTCGACCTGCACGACGTAACGCGGGTCGCCGTCGAGGGCGGACCGGTCGAGGCCCAGACCGCGGCGCTGCCCCACCGTGTAGGCGTACGCGCCCTGGTGCGACCCGACGACCTCACCGGACTCGGCGTCGACGATCTCGCCGGGCTGCTCCCCCAGCCTCGACGTGAGCCACCCGCGGGTGTCGCCGTCGGCGATGAAGCAGATGTCGTGGGAGTCAGGCTTGCTCGCCACGTAGAAGCCGCGCGCCTTGGCCTCGGCCCGGATCTCCGGCTTCGTGGTGTCGCCGAGAGGGAAGAACGCGCGCTCCAGCTGGTCGGCGTCGAGGACTCCCAACACGTAGGACTGGTCCTTCGCCATGTCGACCGCGCGGTGGAGCTCCCGGGCTCCGTCGGGTCGCTCGACGACCTGCGCGTAGTGGCCCGTGGCGACTGCGTCGAACCCGAGCGCCACGGCCTTGTCGAGCAGCGCCGAGAACTTGATCTTCTCGTTGCAGCGCAGGCACGGGTTGGGGGTGCGCCCCGCGGAGTACTCGGCGACGAAGTCCTCCATGACGTCGCGCTTGAACCGCGCGGCCATGTCCCACACGTAGAAGGGGATCCCGAGCATGTCGGCCACGCGTCGGGCGTCGCCGGCGTCCTCGATGGTGCAGCAGCCGCGCGCTGACTCGCGCAGGGTCGCAGCACTCTGCGACAGGGCGAGGTGCACCCCGACGACCTCGTGCCCGGCGTCGAGCATGCGCCCCGCGGCCACGGCGGAGTCGACGCCACCAGACATCGCGGCGACGACGCGCATCAGCCGGCCCACCCGCTGGCCCGGCGCGCCCGGTCGATGGCGGCGGGCAGGGCCGCGAGCACCGCGTCGACGTCGGCGTCCGTCGAGGTGTGGCCCAGCGTCAGTCGCAACGCACCCTTGGCCGACTCCTCGGGGATGCCCATGGCGAGCAACACGTGCGACGGCTGGGGCACCCCGGCCTGGCAGGCCGAACCCGTCGAGCACTCGACCCCGGCAGCGTCGAGGAGGTAGAGCAACGAGTCGCCTTCGCACCCGGGCACGAGCAGGTGGGCGTTCCCCGGCAGGCGGTGTATGCCGTCGCCGGCCTCCCACGCGCCGGTCACCGTGATGTCGTAGCCGAGGTCCATCGCCTGGCGGACCAGCCGGTCGCGCAGGGCGACCAAGCGGGCCGCCTCGGTGGGCACGGCCTGCACCGACTCTTCCATGGCGACGGCGAACGCCCGGATGGCCGGCACGTCGAGGGTGCCGCTGCGGATCTGTCGCTCCTGGCCACCGCCGAAGCTCTGGGGCACGACGACCGCGTCGCGGCGGACCAGGAGCGCGCCCACCCCGAGGGGCCCGCCGACCTTGTGGCCGGTGACCGTCATGAGGTCGGCGCCGGAGGCGGTGAAGTCGACCGGGAGGTGGCCGGCGGCCTGGACGGCGTCGGTGTGGAACGGGACGCCGTACTCGTGGGCCAGCGCGGCGAGGTCGGCCACCGGCTGCACGGTGCCCACCTCGTTGTTCGCCCACATCACCGTGACGAGCGCGACGGAGTCGGGGTCCTCCTCGATCGCCGCCCGCACGGCGCCGGTCGTGATGAACCCGGCGGGGTCGGGGTCGACCCACGTGACCTTGGCGCCCTCGTGCGTGACGAGGTGCTCGACGCAGTCGAGGACGGCGTGGTGCTCGATGGAGCTGCAGACGATGCGGATGCGGGCCGGGTCGGACTCGCGGCGCGCCTCGAACGTCCCGGCCACGGCCAGGTTGTCGGACTCGGTGCCGCCGGACGTGAAGACGACCTCCGACGGGCGGGCCCCGAGCGCCTTCGCCAGCCGCTCGCGGGACTCCTCCACCATGCGGCGCGCCATCCGGCCGGAGGTGTGCAGGGAGGACGCGTTGCCGGTGGTGACGAGCTGGTCGGCCATGGCCGCGATGGCCGAGGGGAGCATCGGCGTGGTGGCGGCATGGTCGAGGTAGGCGGTCACTGGCGAAAGTTTACGCGTCAATCGTCGGGAGGGCCGCTTCGCGTCCACGGCGCCTGCCCGCACCTCTGACCAACCCTTTACCCACCGGCACGTAACCGCACCGCCGGGCCTTCGTTGCTCACGGCATACCGACCATCGCCGTAGCTGGTCAGTCACGAAGGGAAACCCATTGCACACCGTGAAGAGAACCCGGGCCGTCGTCGCGACGGTCGCCACAGCGGCGCTGGCCGCCATGGCCCTCGCCACACCCGCGTCCGCAGGCCTGCAGTCCTCCGGCCAGCCCCTCGCACCGGTCCAACCCTGGCTGGCCTCCCAGCTGGGCGTGCTCGAGTCCGCCACCCCGACCACCGTCCTCGTCCACGGCACCGACCTCGCCGCGGCCACCAAGGCCGTCCAGGCCGTCGGCCTGCGCAAGGTGACGTCGTTCGACAAGGTCGGCGTGGTCGTCGCGACCGGCCTGCCCGCCCAGGTGCAGGCGGTGCGTTCCCAGCCCGGCGTGACCTACGTCGAGGGCAACCAGCCGATCGAGCTGCTGCTGTCGACCTCCAACAAGGCGACGCGCGGTGACGAGGCGCGCAACACCCTCACCGGCGCGAACGGCACGGCCCTCGACGGCAAGGGCGTCTCCGTCGCCGTGATCGACTCGGGTGTCGACCCGACCCACCCGTTCCTGCAGAACGCGGACGGCACCAGCGCCGTCGTCAAGAACCTCAAGATGGTCTGCGAGCCGCTGACCGAGAGCACCTGCGCCCCCGTCGACGCGGGGTCGCTCGACACCGACCTGCTCTCGGTGGGTGGGCACGGCATGCACGTCAACGGCATCGTGGCCGGTCGCGACGTGACGCTGTCCGACGGCACCAGGATGCACGGCGCCGCCCCGGGGGCGAGCCTCGTCAGCATCAGCACCGGTGCCGTGCTGTTCATCATCGGCGCCGACGCGGCCCTCAACTGGGTGCTCGAGAACCACGCCGCGCCGTGCGGTGCGGGCGTCCCGGCCAGCACCTGCCCGCCGATCAAGGTGACCTCGAACTCCTACGGACCCAGTGGCGGTGGCGCGTTCGACCCGAACTCCGCCACGGTCAAGATCCAGCGCGCGCTGGTCAAGGAGGGCGTCGTGAGCGTCTGGGCCAACGGCAACGACGGGGGCGACGGCTCGCAGGACCTGTCCAACCCGCCCGGCAAGGACCCGACGCCCGGCATCCTGTCGGTCGCGTCGTTCTTCGACCAGAACACCGGCACGCGTGACGGCACCGTCTCGGACTTCTCCAGCCGCGGCAAGGCCGGCGACCAGTCGACCTACCCGGACATCTCGGCACCGGGCGAGGACATCACCAGCTCGTGCCGCATCTACCTGCCGATCTGCTCCTCGGGGCTCGACCCCCAGGACGGCGGTGACTACAACACGATCAGCGGCACCTCGATGGCCACCCCGCACATCTCGGGCATCGTGGCGCAGCTGTTCCAGGCCAACCCCGCTGCCACCCCGGCCCAGATCGAGGCGGCTCTGGAGTCGACGGCCTACAAGTACACGGACGGTGCCCCGTACGAGGCCGGCACCAACGGCACGACGAGCTTCGACAAGGGCCACGGCCTCGTCGACGTCGTCGCCGCCGCCAACGCCGTGCGCTGACAGCCCAGCGCACAGCGCGACGTCCCCGGACCCGTGAGGGGGCCTCCGGGGACGTCGACACCGCCGCCGCCACGCGACCCAACCCCGCAGGCCGGCAGCGCGAACGCCCAGGACCGCGCGTGGTCCTGGGCGTTCGTCGGTGTGCCGGGTGGCCGACGGGCGGGCGTCAGCCCTTCGAGGCGTTGACTGCCTCGGTGGCCTGCGGGAGGACCGTGAAGAGGTCACCCACGACACCGAAGTCGACCAGCTCGAAGATCGGGGCTTCCTCGTCCTTGTTGATCGCGATGATCGTCTTGGACGTCTGCATGCCCGCGCGGTGCTGGATGGCACCGGAGATGCCGCACGCGACGTAGAGCTGCGGCGAGACCTGCTTGCCGGTCTGGCCGACCTGCGAGGTGTGCGGGTACCAGCCGGCGTCGACGGCGGCGCGCGAGGCACCCACCGCGGCGCCGAGGGAGTCCGCGAAGTTCTCCACCGGCGAGAAGTCGCCGCCGGTGCCACGACCACCGGAGACCACGATCGCGGCCTCGGTCAGCTCCGGGCGGCCGGTGGCCTCCTTGGGCTTGGACTCGGTCACCTTGGCGCCCTTGGCGCCCTCGGAGATGGTCGGCTCGAACACCTCGTCGGCGGCCGCACCGGCGGCCTCCTCGGGGGCAGCCGAGTTGGGCTTGACCGTGATGATCGGCGTGCCCTTGGTGACGGTGGCCTTGACGCTGTAGGACCCGGCGAAGACGGACTGGGTCGTGGTGACGCCACCGGCGTCGCCGGCCTGCACGTCGACGGCGTCGGTGATCAGGCCGGATTCGGTCTTGATCGCCAGGCGGGCCGCGATCTCCTTGCCGGCGCTGTTGCTCGGGATGAGCACCGCGGCGGCGCTGGTCTTCTCGACCAGCTGCGCGAGCAGCTCGGCCTGCGGCGCCACCAGGTAGTCGGTGACGTCGGCGCTCTCGACGCGGTAGACCTTCTGGGCGCCGAACTTGGCCAGCGTCTCCTTCGCCGCGTCGAACCCGTCGCCGACGAAGACGGCACTGGGCTCACCGAGGCGGCGGGCGATGGTGAGCAGTTCTGAGGTGGTCTTGCGAACGGTGCCGTTCGCGTGGTCGACCAGGACGAGTACTTCAGCCATGGGTGGTTCCTCTCTTCTGTTCTGGCCGGCTCAGACGAACTTCTGCGCGGTCAGGAACTCGGCGAGCTTGGTGCCGCCGTCACCGTCGTCGGTGACGATCTGGCCCTGCTCGCGCGGCGGGCGCTTGGTGAACGACTCGACCTTGGTCCAAGCGGCCGCCAGGCCCACCTGCGACGCGTCGACGCCGAGGTCGGCCAGCGACCACTCGTCGACCGGCTTCTTCTTGGCGGCCATGATCCCCTTGAACGAGGGGTAGCGCGGCTCGTTGATCTGGTCGGTGACCGACACCAGCGCGGGCAAGGTCGCCACGATGGTCTCGGACGCGGCATCGCCGTCACGGCGGATCGTCACGGTCGAGCCCTCGACGGACAGCTCGGAGGCGAACGTCACCTGCGGCAGCCCGAGCCGCTCGGCCAGCATGGCCGGGACCACGCTCATGGTGCCGTCGGTGGACGCCATGCCCGTGATCACGAGGTCGGGGCTGCCGATCTTCTTCACGGCCTCGGCCAGGACCAGCGAGGTGGCCACGGCGTCCGAGCCGTGGATCGCGTCGTCCTTGACGTGGACCGCCCTGTCGGCGCCCATCTGCAGCGCCTTCTTCAGCGCGTCGGCGGCCTGGTCGGGGCCGACGGTGACCACGGTCACCTCGCCCTCACCGGCTTCCACCAGCTTCAGGGCCTCCTCGACGGCGTACTCGTCGAGCTCGGACAGCAGGCCGTCGACGCCCACCCGGTCGGTGGTGTTGTCGGACTCGTTGAACGTGCGGTCGGACTGTGCGTCCGGCACGTACTTCACGCAGACGACGATGTTCATGTGCTGATCGTCCCCTTCTCGGAATGACTTCTGGATCAGTATCTGGTCAGGTGCCATCCTTACAGCCCGTGCCCTGAATCCACACGCCAGCACCGCGTGACGCTCACCACCAGCCCCGCACGGCAACACCCTGGCGACACTGAGGAGGTGACGGTGCCCACACCCCTGACCATCACCGGCGAGCGCACCGTGCCGGGCGTGTCGTCCGAGAACTACTGGTTCCGGCGCCACGAGGCCGGGTATGCCGCCGTCCCCGGCTGGGTGCCGTCCACCCCCCGCGTCGTCCTCGACGCCGGATGTGGCGAGGGGTATGCCGCGGGCCTGCTCGCCAGCGCGTGGCCGGGCGTGCGCACGGTCGGGGTGGACTACGACGCGGTCACCACCGCGCACGCCGCGCGGACCCACGGGGGTGAGCGGGCGGCATACATCAGGGCCGCGCTGACGGCGCTCCCGCTGGCCGAGGCGGTCGTCGACGTGACGGTCTCGCTCCAGGTGCTCGAACACATCTGGACGCCGGGCGACTACGTCCGAGAGCTCGCCCGGGTGACGAGTCCGGGAGGGACGCTGGTCGTCTCCACCCCGAACCGCCTCACCTTCTCGCCCGGCCTGGGCCGTCGGGAGAAGCCATCGAACCTCTACCACTGCCGCGAGTACGACGCGTCTGAGCTGGCCCGGGAGCTCGGCCGCTGGCTGCCGGACGCCGAGGTCGCGGTCGTCGGGCTCGGCCACGGCGAACGCCTGACGAAGTGGGAAGAGACGCGCGGCTCGATCGTCGCCGCCCAGCAGGAGGTGGACCCCGGGCGGTGGGACGCCGACCTGCGCACGACCGTCGCGTCGGTGACGGCGCGCGACTTCGTCCTCGGCGAGCCGGGTGACGCGAGCCTCGACCTCTTCGCGGTGGTGCGGCTCCCCGCCTGACCGGCCGGGCTGCTGCCGCTCAGCCCTGGCTCCGGGTCGCGGCGTCGACGCCCGGCCCGACCGGCTCGCCCGGCCCGACCGGCTCGCCCGGCCCGATCGGCTCTCCCGGGTCGATCGACTCGACCGGAAGGCGGATCCGGAACCGGGTCCCCGAGTCCAGCGGGACGGCCTGCACCTCGCCGCCATGGCGCTCGACGACGTCCCGCACGAGCGCCAACCCGATGCCGAACCCCCGCTGCGAACCGGCGCCCCGGGCGAAGCGGGTGAAGACGCGGTCCGCGTCCTCGGCGCTGAGCCCGGGTCCGTCGTCGTCCACCGCCACCACGGCCGCGCCCTCCTCGCCGCGCAACGACACGACGACGCGGTGGCGCGCGTGGTGCAGGGCGTTGTCGACGAGGGCGTCGACGGCCCGGCGCAGGGCGGTGGGAGCGCCCCTGACCGGTGGCACGTCAGCCACGTCACCGTCCAGCTGGACCGCCCGTTCGGCGGCGAGGACGGCGTTGTGTCGCAGCACGTGGTCCACGACGTCGACGAGGTCGACGAGCTCACCGGCGTCCGAGGTGCCCTCGAGGTCCGCGGACTGGAGGAGGTCGTCGACGATGTCGGCCAGCCCGGCCGACTCCTCGCGCAGGAGGATGAGGTCAGCGGACAGGACCTCGCGCGACGCCCCTGCGCTCACCGCACGCTGGAGGATGTCGGCGCGCACGGCCAGCCGGGCCAAGGGAGTCCTCAGCTCGTGGCTGGCGTCTGCGATGAACGTCCGCTGCCGCGCGATCGCGTCATCCCACACGGCGACGGCCCTGCTGCCCAGCCGAGCGCCCAGCAGGGCCGCGACGGCCGCTGCCCCCAAGCCCGCCAGGGCCAGTGCCACGATCAGGCGGTGTCGTTCCGACTCGTACGGCTCCAGGGCCACACCCGCCTGCACGACGGCGCCGTCGACCACCCGGGTCAGCGTCCGGTACTCGTCGTCGCCCACCTGCGTCTCCTCGATGCGGGCGCCGCGGGACTCCCGCGCAGAGCGCTCCTGGTCCTCGCGCGGCAGGTTCGCAGGCGCCGCGGGCGAAGCCGTCCGGTGTCCGTCGCCGGTGACGGTCACGACGAACGTCCCGGCCGGCACGGCAGTCGTCCGCGGTGCTGACGCGAGTGCCTCCAGCTGGCTGTTGATCTGTCGCGACTGCCCGACGAGGACGATCAGGACGGTCACGAGACCGGCCACCAGGACGCCGGCCACGACCCCGACGAGCGCCTGCGCCGCGATGACCCGTCGCGCCCGACGGAACGGATCCGTACCTCGCTCAGTCACCCCAGCTCACCGGCCCGGTAGCCGACTCCCCGGACCGTCCTGATCGAGCCCCGACCGAGCTTGCGCCGCACCGTGTAGACGTACGTGTCGATCAGCGAGTCGCTCACGGTGCCGGGCGACAGCGCCGCCCTCAGCTCGTCACGGGGGAAGACGCGGGTGGGTCGCCGGGCCAGCTGGGCGAGCAGGGCAGCCTCCGCTGCCGACAGCGCCACGCGGTGCCCGTCGCCGAAGACGGCCTCGGACGTGGCGGTGTCGAGGGACCCTTCGCCCAGGGGGAGGACCACAGCAGACTCCACGTGGCGCCGGAGCAGCGCGCGCACCCGCGCCAGCAGCTCGGTCGAGTCGAACGGTTTCACGAGGTAGTCGTCGGCACCGGCGTCGAGCCCGCTGACCCGGTCGCGCACCCCGCCGTGCGCGGTCAACATCAGCACGGGTGTCGACACCCCGCGCTGCCGCAACCGCGTCACGAGCTGCGCCCCGTCGCCGTCCGGCAGTCGGCGGTCCACGACCAGCACGGCGAACGTGTTCGTCAGGGCCCGGTGCAAGCCCCCCTGGACGTCGCGCACCGCGGCCACGAGGTAGCCCTGCTCGGTGAACAGCCGCACCAGCAGCGCGGCAAGCTCCCGGTCGTCCTCGACGAGGAGCAGCGACTCGCCGCCGGAGCCGGCAGCGTCGTCCTCCGCGCTCACCTGACGCCGTTCCACCATGCACCCAGCATGTCAGCGCCGGTCAGGGCCGGGAGTGGGCCGCCTCGTCGCCACCGCCGCTGACCTTCACGTTGTTCCAGGCGGCCTTGGCGCCACTGTGCCCGATCCGACCCACCTGCACCAGGGTGCCGGCCGACACCAGCAGTGCCACCACGGTGAGGGCGAGACCGATCGTGCGCTGCCGGGAGGGAGTGCGGGGCGCGTCGTCCTCGGGGACCTCTGCCGTCGCGAGCGCTCGGCGGTCCAGCCACCACTGGGCGACCGCGACAGCCGTGATCCCGATCATCAGCGGGAGCAGGGAGTCACCGAGCTCCGCGTGCTGCTGGACCAGTGCCGTGCGCGGGACGCTGCGCTCCAGCCCTTCGCCCGACTGGCTCGCCAGCGGCACCATGACCAGGCCGGCGAGCGAGACGAGCGGGGTCGCGTACCTCGACCAGTGCCGGAACCGGGTCGAGAGGGCCGACGCCCCGACCATGACGGCCGCGAGGGGCACGAGCACCACCACGGCGTGCACGATGAGGGGGTGGGCGGGGAGTCCGAGGATGGTGTCGAGCACGTGAGCTCCTGTCATGGGGGGACTGACCATCTCCACCGTGGCAGCGATTTCTCAAGGGTTTCTCAAGCCCGAGCCTGACCTCCGGTCAGCCGTCGTCGACGCTGCGGCGGCCGGACTTGAGCTGACCGCGGCGCTTCTTGGCCTCGACCCGGCGCCGTTGCGATCCCTGGGTCGGCCGGGTGGGGCGACGGGTCGGCGGTTCGGGAGCGGCGGCCTCGCGCAGGATCCTGACGAGTCGCTGCCGCGCCACCACCCGGTTCTGCCGTTGGGAGCGGTGCTCCGACGCGACGATGACCAGCCGTCCGCCCACGAGCCTGGGCGCGAGGCGCTCCAGCAGGCGATCGCGGGTGGACTCGGGCAGGGCGGCGACCGCTCGCGACGTCGACGGGTCGAAGTCGAGCTCGACCCGGCTGTCCGTCGTGTTCACACCTTGTCCGCCCGGGCCGGACGAACGGGAGAACCGCTCGACCAGCTCGCCGGCGTCGATGACCATGCCATGGCGGAGCCCGGGACCGGCGGGCAGCCGGAGCGGGGCACCCGGCTGTGGCCGCCCGCTGGATGCGGTGATCACGGGAGGAGGCGCAGCTCGTTGCCGTCGGGGTCGGCCAGGGTCGTGCCGCCTCCCTCGCGGCCGGCCACGTCCCAGTCGTCGAGTCGGGTGGCACCGAGCGAGAGGAGGCGAGCGACCTCGGCGTCGTGGTCGTCCGTGGTGGACAGCACGAGTCGCTGGCGGTTTCGTGCGGGCTTGGGTGCCAGCGGCGGCCCGCCCCAGGCCACCTTGGTTCCGCCGCTGGGGGACTGGACCGCCGTCTCCTCGTCCTGGTCCCACACGAGTGGCCAGCCGAGTGCCTCGCTCCAGAACACCCCCACGTCGCGGCTGCCGTCGCAGGCCAGCTCGCCCAGGACGCCGCAGCCCGCCAGGAACGAGCTGTCCGGTGGGATGACACAGAGCTCGTTGCCCTCCGGGTCCTCGAGGACGACGTGCCCCTCCTCGGGGAGCTGGCCGACGTCGAGGTGGCGGGCGCCGTGGGCGAGCGCGGTGTCCACGACCCGACGCAGGTCGTCCTCGTCGGTGCTGGTGAGGTGCAGGTGGATCCGGTTGCGACCCAACTTCTCCGTGGCGCTCGTGACGAAGCGCAGGCCCACCTGGGCGTCGTCGCCGGCGAGGAGCAGTCCGCCGCCCCGCTCCCCCACCGGACGGTCGAGGAGGCCTCCCCAGAACCGCGCCAGCGCTGCGGGGTCGTGTGCGTCGAAGTCGACGGCGACCAGCGTGGAAGACATCCCCGCACCGTGTCACGCGGACGAGGATCGGGCAACAGGGTTTCCCTGCACCGCGCGGCCCGGTGCTGTCGGTGGGCGCGGCTAGGGTCCCGACCGTGGGAGGCGTCGCCGACGATCTCGACCCGGCCCTCGTGGCACGGGTCGCGGCGATCTGCCTCGCGCTCCCCGAGGCCCACGAGCAGGATGCCTGGATCGGGGTGCGCTGGCGGATCCGTCAGCGCACCTTCGCCCACCTCGCCCACGTCGACCCCCGCGGCGGCTCGGTGTTCGGGCTGGCCGCGCGGCTGGGCAGCCCCGCCGACGTGATCACCTTCCGCTCCTCGGGTGAGGAGCTCGAGGCCCTGGTCCACTCGGGTCTGCCGTTCTACAAGCCGGACTGGAGCCCCCACGTCGTCGGGATGGTGATCKACGACGACACCGACTGGGACGAGGTGGTCGAGCTGCTGGCCGACAGCTACTGCCTCATGGCCCCCACGAAGCTCGCGCGCCTCGTCCAACCCCCGCCCYGAGCCGTGCGGCACACTGGTCGCTTGTGACTCCACCCGTGCCGGGGGCCTTCTGCCTGGTCCTGCACTCCCACCTGCCCTGGCTCCCCGGCCACGGGGTCTGGCCACTGGGCGAGGAGTGGCTCTTCCAGGCCTGGGTCGAGTCCTACGTGCCCCTCGTGGCGGAGCTGGACTCCCTGGCCGCAGAAGGACATCGGGACATCCTGACCCTGGGCGTGACCCCCGTGCTCGCCGCCCAGCTCGACGACCCCCGCATGCGTCGCGACGCCGCGACGTGGGCCGGTCTGTGGGGCCTGCGGGCGCGCGAGATGGGCTTCGACCCCGACCCGCACCGCCGCTCGACAGCCGAACGCGAGTATGCCGGGGCAGTCGGCGCCGCGCGCCTGCTCGACTCGCGTTGGCGGGCGGGTGGGGCGCCGGTGCTGCGCGGGCTGCGCAACGCGGGCGTGGTCGAGCTCCTCGGCGGACCGAGCGCCCACCCGTTCCTCCCACTGCTCCTGCCGGAGATCGCGGGGCTCGCGCTCGAGGCGGGACTGTCCGACAGCGTCTGGCGACTCGGCGAGCGCCCGCGCGGCATCTGGTCACCGGAGTGCGGTTGGCACCCCGCGCTGGCGCAGCGGTTCGTCGACGCCGGCATCAGCCACTTCGTGGTCGACGAGCAGACGGTGCGCGACTCAGGCGGCCACCCCCATGCCGCGTGGCGGGTGGCCGGCACCGCGCTGGTGGCGGTGCCACGCAACCTCGAGGTCACCAACCTCATCTGGTCCTCGCGCAGCGGCTACCCGGCCTCCCCCGCCTACCGCGACTTCCACGCCCGCGAGGAGCTCACCGGCATCCGGTTGTGGGCGATCACCGAACCCGACGTCGACGTGGGCCGCAAGCGGCCCTACGACCCGGACGACGCCCGTGAACAGGTCGACCACGACGTGGCGCACTTCGTGGACGCCGTCCGCGACCAGCTCCTCCACGCCCACGAGGTGCGTGGGGAGCCGGGACTCGTCGTCGCGGCATACGACACCGAGCTCTTCGGCCACTGGTGGCACGAGGGTCCGGCGTTCGTCGGCAAGGCGATCCGCGCCCTGAGGCGCGCCGGCATCACGGTGACCACGCTCGAGAAGGCCCTCGCGCAGGGCCACGTCGCCGGCGAGCTCGACCTGGCGCCGGGTTCGTGGGGGGCGGGCAAGGACTACTCGGTGTGGGACGGGCCGGCCGTGCGCCAGATCGCGCACGAGAACGAGTGGCTCCAGCGGCGGTGGCTCGACGTCATCGGCCGCGAACGCGCCGCCGGTCGGCTGCAGACCCGACGCCCCGACCTCGACCAGCTCCTGCAGACGCTGTGGCACGCGCTGTCGAGCGACTGGGCCTTCCTGGTCACGCGGGGGCAGTCGGTCGACTACGCCCGGCGCAGGGCCGATGAGCACCGCCGTGACTTCCACGTCCTGGCCCAGCTCATCGAGGACGGACGGCGCGATGCCGCTGTCGAGGAGTCACGACGGCAAGCGTTGCGGGACAACGCCTTTCCGGCCCTCGATGCCCGCCTGGGACAGTCCGCCGACTACGCCGAGATCTAGGCGACTCCCCGTCTGCACCGTGTGGTTCACCATCTGCCGCGGGCGCCGCCCCGCCTGTCCTTGCCTACTCCCGGGTGCGGACGACCTTGCCTGGTATGCCGGCCACGACCGACCGTGGCGGGTAGTCACCCCGGGCGACGGCTGAGGCCGCGACTACGCACTGGTCGCCGATGTCGACCCCCCGCGTGACCACCACCTTGGTGCCGAGCCAGACGTCGTCGCCGATGCGCACCGGCGACTTCACGATGCCCTGGTCCTTGATGGGGACGTCGAGCGAGGTCGTCACGTGGTCGAAGTCGCAGATGTAGACGTCGTCGCCGAAGAGGCACGCCTGACCGATCGAGATGTCGATCCAGCAGTTGATGGTGTTGCGGATGCCGACGACCGACTTCGACCCGATCCGCAGCGTTCCCTCGTGGGCGCGGACCCGGGCGTGCGCGCCGAAGTGCGTGTAGGCACCGACCACCAGACGGCCGTACCCCTCGCGGACCTCGAACCGGACGTCCGGCCCGATGAAGCACGGGCCCTCGAACCGCAGGGACGGGTAGCGGGCGCTCGCGCGCGCCATCCGGAAGTAGCTCGCCAGGTGGTGACGGGTGAAGGCACGGTTGGCCACCGCCCAGACCACCCAGCGCACCCAGGCCACCGGCCGGGGCAGGCCGGAGGGGCCGCGCTCGCCATGGTCGGCCGGGGACATGTCCGCATTGGCTGCAGAGGTCACGGGTGGCTCGTCTCGGTGCGTTCGTCTCGGTGCGGTAGTAACGCTGTGCTCGGCTGGCTGGTGCGACCCTCAGCGCGGCTTCACGCCGGTGATCCCGACGTTGTAGAAGAGCCGCGCCGGGACCACCTTGGCCAGCACCCGGTCGACCGCGGAGAGCCGCTTCCACGAGCCGTAGGCGAACATCGCCCAGCCCCAACCGAGGGCGCCCGGCTTGACGGCGGCCTCGAAGGTGCGGACCGGCCAGCCCAGGAACGCCGCGGTCAGCTCCTCGGTCTGGGTGCGCACTCCCACGGCACCCGCGCGCAGGGCCATCCGGGCCAGCTCGTCCGGGTCGAAGGTGTGCAGGTCGACGACGGCCTCCAGGGCCGCCGCCCGGGAGGACTCGTCCAGGGCCTCCTGGTCCTTGCCCCACCTGTCCCTCAGGGGGGTGAGGTGGGTGACGGCCGTGGTCGCCTTCCACGTCAGGCGCCCGAGCTGACGGGCGTACCAGTCCCCCACCCGGGTGGGCTCCCCCGCGATGACGAACCGACCACCGGGCTTGAGCACCCGCAGGACCTCTCGGAACGCCGCCTCGACGTCGGGGATGTGGTGGATGACGGCGTGACCGACGACGACGTCGAAGGTGTTGTCGTCGTAGGGAATTCGCTCGGCGTCGGCGACGCGGCCCTGGACGGTGAAGCCCAGCGCCTCGGCGTTCGCCCTGGCCGCCTCGACCATGCCGGGCGACAGGTCGGTGACGTGGACCTCGTCGAGGATCCCGGCCTGCTTGAGGTTGAGCGAGAAGAAGCCGGTGCCAGCGCCCAGCTCGAGTGCCGTGCCGTACGGCAGGGGGTCGGGCGTGCCCGTGATCGCGTGGAACCGGTCACGCGCGTAGTCGGTGCAGCGCTCGTCGAACGAGATCGACCACTTGTCGTCGTAGGTCTGCGCCTCCCAGTCGTGGTAGAGCACCTGGGCCAGCTTGTTGTCGGCGTAGGCCGCAGCGACCTGCTCGGCCGTCGCCGCCGGCATGGGGGCGTCGGCGCCTGGTACCGAGCGACTCAGGGGGGTGGACGACATGGGTCAGGCGCCCTCGAACTTCGCCTTGCCGGGTCCGTTCTCGACGAACGACCTCATCCCGATCTCACGGTCCTTCGTGGCGAACAGGCCGGTGAACAGCATGCGCTCGATCTCCAGCCCGGTCTCGAGGTCGGTCTCGAGGCCGCGGTCGATGGCCTCCTTGGCGGCGCGGATCGCGTAGGCGGGACCGCCGACGTACGGCGCCAGCCGCGCCTTCGCGGCGGCATACACGTCCTCGGCCTCGACGACCTCGTCGACCAGACCGATCGCGAGCGCCTCGTCGGCCGAGACGAACCGTCCGGAGAAGACGATGTCCTTGGCCTTGGCCGGGCCCACGAGACGGGCCAGGCGCTGGGTGCCGCCGGCGCCCGGGATGATGCCGAGCAGGATCTCGGGCTGGCCGAGCTTGGCGTTCTTGGCGGCCACGCGGAAGTCGCAGGCGAGGGCCACCTCGCAGCCACCACCGAGCGCGTAGCCCGTGATGGCGGCCACGGTCGGCTTGGGGATCCGCGAGAGGGTGCGGGTGAAGTCCTGGAGCGCGCCGGCGTGGTCGGCCATGTCCGTGTAGGACATCCGCTCCATCTCCTTGATGTCCGCACCGGCGGCGAAGACCTTCTCGCCGCCGTAGAGGACGACCCCGGCGACGTCGCGGCGCTGCCCGGCCTCGACCGCCGCCGCGGACAGGGCCGACTGGACCTCGGCGTTGAGGGCGTTCATCGGAGGACGGTTGAGTCGGATGGTGGCGATCCCGCCCTCGACCTCGAGGGAGACGACGCCGGCGGTGCTGCCGTCGCTCATGCCGGGTCTCCCCCGGGTGCAGGCTGGCCGGCGCCGGGGCCGGTGTCCTCGCCGCCACCCATGATCCGCTCGTGCCACATCTGCACGCCCGCGAGGACCAGCTGGATGGAGACGTTGACCAGGGCGGGGACATCGCTGCTCTGGTCGACGATGTGCTCGCTGGTGACCACGAGGGTGTCGTTGGCCAGCCCGGCCTTCACGACGTTCATCTGCAGGGTGATCTCGTTGCAGGTGGCGAGGCGGGTCAGCGGGTCGCTCGGCACCGCGTCGCTGATCGCCCACTGCCCGAAGACCCGCATGATCTGGAAGTCGCCCTCGGTGCAGCGCACGAACAGCTGCTGGTCCTGCACGGTGAACGCGACGTCGCCGTCGTTGTCCACGTTGGGCGCGAGGGACTGGTCGATCAGGGCGTCCAGGACCCGGCCGCGCAGGGGGTGTTCGTTCGCGGGGGGCGGGAAGTTGGGCAGCGAAGTCGGATCCGTCATGTGCCCAACCGTAACCACTGCCTAGGCTGAGGGCCATGTCGCCTGCCACGCGCCCGCGTGACCTTCCTCCCACCCTGGGCATGACCCTCGTCGACGGTGGAGCCGAGTTCGCCGTCTACGCAGGTCACGCCGACTCGGTGGAGGTCTGCCTCTTCGACGCGGGCGACACTGACGGCAGCTCGGAGCGTCGCCTGCCCCTCACCGAGCGCACCCACGGCATCTGGTTCGGCTTCCTCCCCGGGGTCGGCGCGGGTCAGCGGTACGGCCTCCGGGCCGACGGACCGTGGCGCCCTGCCGAGGGGTTGCGCTACAACCCCGCGAAGCTCCTGCTCGACCCCTACGCCCGCGCGATCGAGGGCGACGTCGCGTGGACGCCCGAGGTGTTCGCGCACCGCGTGGACGACCGGCTCAAGGGTGACGACCTCGTGCGGAGTGCCACCGACAGCGCGGCCTCGGTCCCGCGCTGCGTCGTGGTCGACGAGGCCTTCGACTGGGGCGCCGACGCGCCGCCACACACCCCGCTCGCCGACACGGTGGTCTACGAGGCGCATGTGCGGAGCCTGACGATGCTGCACCCCGACGTGCCCGAGCACCTGCGCGGCACGTATGCCGGCCTGTGCCACCCGTCCGTCATCGCGCACCTCAAGGCGCTGGGCGTCACCGCCGTCGAGCTGCTCCCCGTGCACGCCTTCACGTCCGAGCCCGAGGTGGTCCAGCGGGGCCTGACGAACCACTGGGGCTACAACACGCTGGGCTTCTTCGCGCCCCACTCGTTCTACGCCTCGACGACCGACCCCCAGGGGGCGCTCGACGAGTTCAAGGGCATGGTGCGGTTGCTCCACGCCGAAGGCATCGAGGTGCTCCTCGACGTCGTCTACAACCACACCGCCGAGCAGTCCGGGCGCACGGGGGCGTCGCTGTCGTGGCGGGGACTCGACAACCGGGCCTACTACCGGCTCGACGAGCGCGGCCAGGACATCGACGTCACCGGCTGCGGCAACACCCTCGACCTGCGCCACGCGATGGTCTGCAAGATGGTGCTCGACTCGCTGCGGTACTGGGTGAACGAGTGCCACGTGGACGGCTTCCGGTTCGACCTCGCCGTCGCGCTCGGTCGCGGGCAGAACGACGACTACGACCCGAACCACCCCTTCCTGGTGGCGCTGCGCACCGACCCGGTCCTCTCGCGGGTCAAGCTCATCGCCGAGCCCTGGGACGTCGGCATCCACGGCTGGCGCACCGGCCAGTTCCCCCCTCCGTTCGCCGAGTGGAACGACCGCTTCCGCGACTCCGTGCGCACCTTCTGGCTCGACGACCTCAAGGCGCAGACGGCAGGTCACCACCAGGGACACGGGGTGCGCGAGCTCGCCACCCGACTCGCCGGGTCGCAGGACCTGTTCGGCTCGCGGGACCGCGGCCCGGTCGCCTCGGTCAACTTCGTCGCGGCGCACGACGGCTTCACCACCGCGGACCTGACCCGCTACAACGCCAAGCACAACGGGCCCAACGGCGAGGGCAACCGTGACGGCACCGACAACAACCGGTCGTGGAACCACGGCATCGAGGGCCCCGAGACGGGCCTGGCCGAGCCCGAGGTGGAGGAGCTGCGACGGCGCTCGGTGCGCAATCTCCTCGCCACGACCCTGCTCGCCACCGGGGTGCCGATGCTCAACGCGGGAGACGAGTTCGGCCGGAGCCAGGGCGGCAACAACAACCCCTACTGCCAGGACAACCCCACCTCGTGGTTCTCGTGGGCCCTCGACCCGTGGCAGCAGGACCTGCTCGCCACGACGCGGTTCCTCACCGGGCTGCGCGCCGACCACCCCGTGCTGCGGCAGCGCACCTTCTTCACCGGTCGCGAGGTCCACGAGGACGGCTCGACCGACCTCGCGTGGTTCGACATCGAGGGCGAGCCGATGGCGAACGGCCGGTGGGAGGACCCAGCGACCCGCACCCTCCAGATGCTCCTCAACGGCGCGTGGATCGGGCACGCCTCCGTGCTGGTCGTGCTGCACGGCTCTCCCGAGGCCGGGAAGGTGACCCTTCCCGCTGTGCCGGGGCTCACGGCATACCAGCTGCTCTGGGACTCCACCGAGGAGCGGCCGAGCGCCCCAGGCGAACCCACGCTCCCGGGACCGGTCGAGGTCGGGCCGACCTGCCTCCGGGTCTACCGCGCGGCCGACTCGACCTGACCCGGGCCGTGGTCAGCCTGCAGGCAGCCCGCACCAGGCCGTGAGGGCGTCGTCGAGGCCTGCTGCCGTGCCGTCGCCGACCCACGCCACGTGACCATCGGGGCGGATCAGCACCGCCGACGGAGCGGCGACCGTCCCGATGACCGGCAGCACCCACGAGGCTGAGCAGGTGGCGTCGACCTGCCTGACCCGGTCCGCCCACCGGCTCGCCCCGAGGTGGTCGAGCGCGCCGAGGTTGAGCAGCACGGGCCGGGCCTCGTGGAGCAGCTCGAACACGCGTCGCGGCCCAGCTGGGGTGACGAGGTCGAGGTCGGGCACGCGGCGACCCACCAGGGGGTGGTCGCCGCCGAGGTCGTAGGCCACGTCGAGCCCGGACAGGAGCCCGGCCAGCTGCGTGCGCGGGACGTCCGAGCCGAGGACCGCGGTGAAGGTCTCCCGCACCGCCTCGGTGCGTGCGTCACCCCGCTGGAGGAGCGCCTGCGTCATCACGTTGCGCAGGACCCGGGACGTGGCGGGGTGGCGCTCGGCGACGTAGGTGTCGAGCAGCGACGCCGGCGAGACACCGTGGGCCACCTGCGCCAGCTTCCACCCGAGGTTCACCGCGTCCTGCACGCCCAGCCCGATTCCCTGGCCCCCGGTCGGCGGGTGGACGTGCGCGGCATCCCCCGCGATGAGCACCCGGCCCCGTCGGTAGTCGGTCGCCTGCAGGGTGGCGTCGGTGAAGCGCGAGATCCACGACAGGTCGTGGATGCCGAAGTCCGTGCCGTAGACGTCTGTCAGGGCAGCACTGAGGTCCGCGAGCGTGGGCTCGGCGCCGTGGACGAGACGGCGCTCGGTGACGACCATGCCGAACGTGCTGCCCTCCACGAGGTTGATGCCGTGGATCCCGACGTCGTCGTGGCGTATGCCGGTGGGCGGCTGATTGGACAGCTCGCCCTCGGCGATGAGGTGGCTTCGAGTGGCCGGCGCACCGACGAGCTCGATGCCCACCGCCTTGCGCACCACGCTGCGGCCGCCGTCGGCGCCGACGAGGTAGGAGGTTCGCAGCTCGCTGCCGTCCGCGAGGTGCACGTCGACGCCGGAGTCGTCCTGCCCCAGACCGATGACGTCGACACCGAAGCGGAGCGGCACCCCGAGCTCCTCGACCCAGCCACGCAGGATGCGTTCGACCTGCCCCTGCGACAGGCCCACGGTGTACGGGTGGCGGGACGGGAGGGCGGCCACGTCGAGGGGGTACCGGCGAAGCTCATCGCCTGGAAGGTCGTGCCCTCGGCGAGGAAGCGGTCGGCGATGCCACGCTGGTCGAAGAGCTCGACCGTCCGCGCGTGGAACCCGCGGGCTCGGGTGCCGACGAGGTCCGGGGTCGGACGGCGTTCGAGGACGGCGACGCCAACCCCCGCCAACGCGAGCTCACCCGCCAGCACCAGGCCCGTCGGGCCGGCACCGACGATGGTCACGTCGTTCGGTTCGACCCGGGTTGTCTCGCGCTGGCTCATCTCGCCGTCGATCATGCCAGTCACCACCGGTCGTGAGGGTCGCCAGCGGTCGAGAGGTCCGTGCCGGTCGTGGGGCTGATGTCGGTCACGGTGGGGTCACTCGACGATCACCGCCGGGTCACGCCGCGGGGCCTGCGGACACGAATGACCATCGGCACGGTCACGTCCCGGTAACCATCGCTGTGCGAGGCAACCGTCTGCTCCTACCTTCGGTCCAACGCACATCCGGGGACCTCGCTCCGGGACTGATGCAAGGGGGCACCACCATGGCAGCACCGAGAGTCAGCCGGCCCATCGCCACCGTCGCAGTGGCCACCGCGATCACCCTGGCCGTGACCGCCTGCAGCGGAGGTCAGGGGAATGACGGAGCGTCCGCCGGGCCGAACCACAACGGCCACAGCAGCGGCAGCAACACCGGGGGAAACACCGGTAGCAACACCGGTAGCAATGGCGGGAATGCCAACGGTGGCAACGGATCCGTGGCTCCCGGACCCAACGGTGGCGCCTCCCCAGACGAGCCAACGGCTTCCCTTGACGGACAGTCGGCCGGCGACCCGGGCATGACGGACCCGCGCAAGGATGCCCAGTCCACCTTCGCGCTCGACATCGACACCGGCGCCTACACGCGGTTTCGTGACGCCGTGAACCAGGGCACCTCGATCTCGCCGGACGAGGTGCGCACCGAGGAGTTCGTGAACTACTTCGAGCAGGGCTACGAGGCGCCTCGCGAGGGGCTCGACGTGAGCATCGACGCGGCGGCGCTCCCCTTCCGCGCGGGGCACCGTCTGGTCAGGGTCGGCATCAGCAGCGCGACCGCCGACTCCGAGTCGCGCACGGATGTCGACCTCGTCCTCGTCGTGGACTGCTCGGGGTCGATGAACGAGGCCAACAAGATGGAGACGACGAAGGGTGCCCTGAGGACGCTGGCCGCATCGCTTCGTGCGACGGATCGCGTTGCCATGGTGTGTTATTCGACCGAGGCGGAGGTGGCCCTCGAGCCGACCGAGGCCTCCCACCGTCGGGCGATCGAGCAGGCCATCGACTCGCTGCAGCCGCAGGCGTCGACCAACGCCGAGGCCGGCCTGTCCCTCGGCTACGACCTCGCCCAGTCCATGCAGCGCAAGGGCAGGATGTCGCGCGTCGTCCTCGTCAGCGACGGTGTCGCCAACGTCGGGGCAACGGGGGCGAGCGAGATCCTCGACCGGATCAGCGCCCAGGCGCGCGCGGGGACCAAGCTCATCTCGGTGGGGGTCGGCATCGAGGACTACAACGACCACCTCCTGGAGCAGCTGGCCGACCAGGGCGACGGCTGGCACGTCTACGTCGACACGGCAGCGGAGGCCGAGCGGGTGTTCGCGACGGGGCTCACCGGTTCGCTCGTGGTCGCCGCGACGGACGCCAAGGCGCAGGTCGAGTTCGACCCGCAGCAGGTCCGTGGCTACCGGCTGCTCGGCTACGAGAACCGCGACGTGGCAGACCAGGACTTCCGCAACGACTCCGTCGACGGTGGCGAGGTCTTCGCCGGGCACACGACGACCGCCCTGTATGACGTCGAGCTGCGCGATGACGTCAAGCTGCGAGAGGACGCGGGCGACGGGTCCTTCGTCAAGGCCACGGTCCGCTACCTCGACGCCGGGGGCCGTGCGATCGAACGGACCCGTGAGCTCCGCGACGCCGAGTGCGCCCGGACCCTCGACCACGCCTCGCCACGCCTGCGACAGGACCTGGTCGTCGCGATGCTGACCGACCACCTCACCAGCGGCCCGTGGTCGGAGTGGGTCAGCACGGGCGAGCTCCGTGAGGAGGCCGCTGCCCTGCCCCAGGCACTCGACGGCGACCGTGACGTCACCGAGCTGGTGCGCCTCGTGCAGCTGGCCACCTCATGAGGCGCCCGGGTGCGCGCCCGCTAACCAGTCGGCCCTGAGCTCCAGCCCCGGCGGCGCAGGACGGCGCCGTTGCTGACGTGGAGCTCGCGGCGATCGCGCCGAAGCCGTCGGCGCACGGTGACCTCTCTCGTCTCCCCGGACGAGTACGCATCGAGGAAGCCCAGGATGTCGTGCAAGGCGTCCACTCGGTCCTCGTCACGGTAGGCGAACTCCGCCCAGCCGTACCCCCCGGAAAACGACAGGGAGAAGACCTCGCCGTTGTAGGCCAAGCGAGCCAGCCCCTCCTTGCCCGGGACCTCGATCGACAGCGCGCGATAGCCATCCCTGGTCTGGGTGCTCGCCACGACGGTGTAGCCACGGCCGGCACAGTGGACGTTCGCTGCGGCGTCCAGCGCGTCCAGCTGCGTCACGTGAGCGGCCAGGTCGCCGGCTTCCATGGCCACAGCCTACGAACTCCCCTGGGGGGACGTCATGCACCCCGTGCCGCTGGTCGGCCACGGCCTCCAGGTACGGCGCCGAGAGGCGCCGCTTGTCCACAGACACAGGTATGCCGGCCCGCGGAGTCCGCGGGCCGGCATACCGTGCTTGGGGTGGGGCCTCAGGCGTTGGCGACCAGCCCCAGCTCGCTGGTGCTGGCGAGCCCGGAGTGCTTCGGCAGCACGCGGACGGTGTAGCCGAACGACCCGGTGCGGGACAGCGCCAGGTCACCGGCGAAGTGGTGGCGACCACCCTCGTAGGACTCGACGAAGTGGAGCGACTCGCTGACCACGTCGCGCAGCTCGTCGGAGTCACGAGCCGTGCCGTAGACGACCTGGACGTCGACGTCGTCGGGGCTGAGGGCACCGAGGGTGACGTAGGCGTTGACGTGCAGCGTCTCGCCGATCTCCGGGCTGTCGCCGACGCCGGTGGACTCGACGTGGTCGACGTGGACGTTCGGCCAGGCGGTCCTGACCTTGGCCTTGTAGGCGGCCAGGTCACGAGCGCCCTCGAACGTCTCGCCGTTGAGCGCCCAGCCGGCGCGGGCGGCGGGACCGTAGAGCTGGGTCGTGTAGTCGCGCACCATGCGGCTCGCGAGGACCTTCGGGCCCAGCGTCGCCAGCGTGTGCGTGATCATCGAGATCCAGTTCTGCGGCAGGCCCTCGGCGTCGACGTCGTAGAACCGCGGCGCGACCGAGTTCTCGATGAGGTCGTAGAGGGCCGCGGCCTCGATGTCGTCGCGACGCTCGGCGTCCTCGACGCCGTCGGCGGTCGGGATGGCCCAACCGTTCTCACCGTCGAACCACTCGTCCCACCAGCCATCGAGGATCGACAGGTTGAGGCCACCGTTGAGGGCGGCCTTCATGCCGGAGGTGCCACAGGCCTCGAACGGGCGGAGCGGGTTGTTGAGCCAGACGTCGCAGCCCGGGTAGAGGTACTGCGCCATGGCGATGTCGTAGTTCGGGAGGAACACGATGCGGTGGCGGATCTCCGGGTCGTCGGCGAAGCGCACCATCTGCTGGATGAGCTGCTTGCCGGTCTCGTCGGCGGGGTGCGACTTGCCGGCGATGACGAGCTGGATCGGGCGCTTCTCGTCGAGCAGGAGGCGCTTGAGCCGGTCGGGGTCGCGCAGCATGAGCGTGAGCCGCTTGTAGGTCGGCACGCGCCGGGCGAACCCGATGGTCAGCACGTCGGGGTCGAGGATGTCCTCGACCCAGCCGAGCTCGGCGGGGCTGGCGCCGCGCTTCTTCCACGAGGACTTGGTGCGGCGGCGGGCCTCCTTGACGAGCTGCTCGCGCATCTCGCGCTTGGTGGCCCAGATCGCGGTGCGGGGCACGTCACCGATCCGGTCCCAGGCGTTGTCGCGCTCGATGTCGGTGGTGCCGAGGTGCTTGGCGGCGACCTCGTAGACCTTGCGGTCCACCCAGGTGCCGGCGTGGACACCGTTGGTGACGCTGGAGATCGGCACCTCGTCGTCGTCGAAGCCCGGCCACAGGCCGTCGAACATCCCGCGGCTGACGACGCCGTGGAGCTTGGAGACGCCGTTGGCGCGCTGGCCGAGGCGCAGACCCATGACCGCCATGTTGAACATGCCGGCCTGGCCACCCGGGTAGTCCTCCGCCCCGAGGGCGAGGAGCCGCTCGACGGGCACGCCCTCGACCGCACGGTCGCCGCCGAAGTGGCGGGTGATCAGGTCGGCCTCGAACCGGTCGATGCCGGCGGGCACGGGAGTGTGCGTCGTGAACACGGTGGCGGCGCGCACGGCCTCGAGGGCCTCGTCGAAGCTGAGCCCGGCCGACTTCGTCAGCTCGTGGATCCGCTCGACGCCGAGGAACCCGGCGTGGCCCTCGTTGGTGTGGTAGACGTCCGGGGTCGGCGCACCGGTCAGTCGCGACCAGAGGCGCAGGGCCCGGACACCGCCGATGCCGAGGAGCATCTCCTGCTGCAGGCGCTGCTCGCCGCCGCCGCCGTAGAGGCGGTTGGTGATGTTGCGGGCGGCCTCGTCGTTGTCGGGCACGTCGGAGTCGAGCAGGAGCAGCGGCACGCGGCCGACCTGCGCCTTGAGGACGTGGGCGTGCAGCTCGCGCCCGCCGGGCAGGTCGAGGCTGATGACGCACGGGGTGCCGTCCTCCTCCCGGAGCAGGCTCAGCGGCAGGCCGTCCGGGTCGAGCACCGGGTAGGTCTCCTGCTGCCAACCGTCGCGGTTGAGGCTCTGCTTGAAGTAGCCGGTCTTGTAGAACAGGCCGACACCGACGATCGGCACGCCGAGGTCGGACGCCGTCTTCAGGTGGTCACCAGCGAGGATGCCGAGGCCACCGGAGTACTGCGGCAGCACCTCGGTGATACCGAACTCGGGGCTGAAGTACCCGATCGCCTTGGGGGCGCCGCCCTCCACCTCGTCGGCCCAGGCCTGGAACCAGCGCGGTTCGGTCAGGTAGGTGTCGAGGTCGGCCTTGGCAGCAGCGACGGCCGAGACGAACTCGGCGTCGCCGGCGAGGTCGCTCAGCTCCTGCGGCGACAGCGCCGACAGCAGGCGGACGGGGTCCTTGCGCACCTTGTCCCAGCGCTGCGGGTCGATGCGCTGGAACAGGTCTCGCGTGGGTGGGTGCCAGGACCACCGCAGGTTGCTCGCCAGGTCGCCGAGGGCGGCGATGGGCGCGGGCAGGACAGTACGGACGCTGAAGCGTCGGATCGCCTTCACGTGGGGCATCCTAAGGCCTCCGGGCCAATCTGAATGACGCGTTCTTGCAGAACTTTCAAGAATTTTCAGAGCCGTGTCCATCTCCGCACGTGGGGAGGTGCGGGACCGGCCGACCGAGTAGCGTCGGGCGCGTGACAGCGAAGCCACCGGCAGCCATGCCCAGCCCTCCTGACGCACCCAGCGCCGGCAGCACCGGCCAACGACCTCCGGTGACCAAGGCACCGACGACCTCGCACCCCCAGGTCCCCATCGGCCGGATCCCGGTCCAGGGGATCAGCCCCGTCGTGGACGACGGCGCCCGCCCCGCCAAGGCGGTCGTGGGCGAGCAGTTCACCATCGGTGCCACCGTCTTCCGCGAGGGTCACGACGCCGTCAACGCGTCGGTCGTCCTCGTGGCGCCCGACGGGACCGAGCGGGTGACCGCCATGACCTCCGTCAACCCCGGCCTGAACACCTGGGCCGCCGTCGTCGAGCCCGACGTCGAGGGGTGGTGGTCCTACCGCGTCGAGGGGTGGTCCGACCCCTACGGCACGTGGGACCACGACGCGAGCATCAAGGTCGCGGCCAACATCGACGCCGAGCTCATGCTCGAGGAGGGCGCGCGCACCCTCGAGCGGGCCCTGGCCGAGGTCAAGCGCACCAAGGACCAGAAGGCCGTCCTCGCCGACGCGGTCACCGCCCTGCGCGACACCCGCCGCCCCCCGCTCGCCCGCCTCCACGCCGGCACCGACCCGTCGGTGCGGGCCGAGCTGGCCGCCCGCCCGCTGCGCGAGCACGTGAGCCCGTCCGCGGCATACCCGTTGCTCGTGGAGCGGGAGCGTGCCCTGTATGGCGCGTGGTACGAGATCTTCCCCCGCAGCGAAGGTGCGGGGCAGGACCCCGAGACCGGCAGGTGGACCTCCGGCACCCTCCGCACCGCGGCGAAACGGCTGCCCGCGATCGCGCGGATGGGCTTCGACGTCGTCTACCTGACGCCGATCCACCCGATCGGGACCACCAACCGCAAGGGGCCCAACAACACCCTCGAGGCCGGTCCCGACGACCCGGGCAGCCCCTATGGCATCGGCAGCGCCGACGGCGGCCACGACGCCATCCACCCCGACCTCGGCACCTTCGACGACTTCGACTTCTTCGTGGCGCAGGCCGAGGAGCTCGGCCTCGAGGTCGCGATGGACATCGCCCTCCAGGCCTCCCCCGACCACCCCTACGTCACGACGCACCCCGAGTGGTTCAAGCACCGCGCTGACGGCACCATCGCCTACGCCGAGAACCCGCCGAAGAAGTACCAGGACATCTACCCGCTCTTCTTCGACAACGACCCCGCGGGGTCCTACGCCGAGATGCGCCGGGTGATCCAGGTGTGGATCGACCACGGCGTCAAGATCTTCCGCGTCGACAACCCCCACACCAAGCCGGTGGAGTTCTGGCAGTGGCTGATCGACGACGTGGCGCGCGACCACCCTGAGGTGATCTGGCTGGCCGAGGCGTTCACCAAGCCGGCCATGATGCACACGTTGGCCAAGACCGGCTTCCAGCAGTCCTACACCTACTACGCGTGGCGCAACCAGAAGTGGGAGCTCGAGGAGTACCTCACCGAGCTCTCGGGTGACGCGGCGGCATACATGCGCCCGTCGTTCTGGCCGACCACCCACGACATCCTCACGCCCTACATGCAGTTCGGCGGGCCGGCAGCGTGGAAGCTCCGCGCAGCCCTGGCCGCGACGCTGGTCCCCACCTACGGCATCTACGCCGGCTACGAGCTGATCGAGCACGTCGCCCGGCCCGGTGCCGAGGAGCAGATCGACAACGAGAAGTACCAGTACAAGAACCGCCGGTGGGAGGACTACGAGCCCGGCGGGGTCAAGGAGGGCCAGTCACTGGCCGGTTACCTCACCCGGCTCAACGAGATCCGCCGCGAGCACCCCGCCCTGCACTGGCTGCGCAACATCACGTTCCACCACGTCGACGACGAGAACATCATGGCGTTCTCGAAGCGGCGCGTGCTCCCCGACGGCACCGAGGACACCGTCGTGGTCGTCGCGAACCTCGACCCGCACAGCACCCGCGAGTCGACCGTGCACCTGGCGATGCCGGCGCTCGGGCTCGACTACCACGACGGCATCGCCGCGCAGGACCTCCTGACCGGCGCCTCGTGGCACTGGGGCGAGCACGTCTACGTCAGACTCGGGCCCGAGACCGAGCCCGTCCACATCGTCGCCATCCGGAGGTTCTGATGCAGGGTCTCAACCTCGCCCAGCCCGGGCTCAAGAACGACCCCGAGTGGTTCAAGACCGCCGTCTTCTACGAGGTCCTCGTCCGCGCGTTCGGCGACTCCAAGGGCTCGGGCTCCGGTGACTTCACCGGGCTGATGGGCCGGCTCGACTACCTCGCCTGGCTCGGCGTCGACTGCCTGTGGTTGCCGCCCTTCTACGCCTCACCGCTGCGCGACGGTGGCTACGACATCGCCGACTACACCGCGGTCCTGCCCGAGTTCGGCACGCTCCCCGACTTCCAGGAGCTGGTGTCGCAGGCGCACGCCCGCGGCATACGGGTCATCACCGACTTCGTGATGAACCACACCAGCGACGCGCACCCCTGGTTCCAGGCCTCGCGCTCCGACCCCGAGGGACCGTTCGGCGACTTCTACGTGTGGTCCGACACCGACGAGCCCTACTCGGACGCCCGCATCATCTTCATCGACACCGAGGTCTCGAACTGGACCTTCGACCCGGTGCGGCGGCAGTTCTTCTGGCACCGGTTCTTCTCCCACCAGCCCGACCTCAACTTCGAGAACCCGGCCGTCCACGAGGCGATGTTCGACGTCGTCCGGTTCTGGATGGACATGGGCATCGACGGGTTCCGGCTCGACGCGGTCCCCTACCTCTACGAGGAGGAAGGCCACAACTGCGAGAACCACCCGAAGACCCACCAGTTCCTGGCCAAGCTCCGCAAGATGGTCGACACCGAGTACCCGGGGCGGATCCTGCTGGCCGAGGCGAACCAGCCCCCGGCCGACGTCGTGGACTACTTCGGCACCGAGGAGGAGCCGGAGTGCCAGATGTGCTTCCACTTCCCCGTCATGCCGATGCTCTACTACTCCCTGCGCGAGGAGAAGGCCGCGCCGATCGTCGACGTCATGGCCGACACCCCCGACAAGCCGGCGGGCACGCAGTGGGGCACGTTCCTGCGCAACCACGACGAGCTCACCCTCGAGATGGTCACGCCGGAGCAGCGCACCGCGATGTACGGCTGGTACGCACCCGACCCGCGGATGCGGGCCAACGTCGGCATCCGGCGACGGCTGTCACCGCTGCTGGACAACAGCCGGGCCGAGATCGAGCTGATCCACGCGCTGCTGCTCTCGCTGCCGGGGTCACCGTGCCTCTACTACGGCGACGAGATCGGCATGGGCGACAACATCTGGCTCAACGACCGCGACGCCGTCCGCACCCCGATGCAGTGGACGCCTGACCGCAACGCGGGCTTCTCGGCGGCCGACCCCGGCAAGCTCTACCTGCCGGTCGTGTCGTCGCTCGTCTACCACTACAACAACGTCAACGTCGAAGCCCAGATGGCGAGCAGCTCCTCGTTGCTGCACTGGGTGCGGGCGATGCTCGAGATCCGCAAGCGCCACCCCGTCTTCGGGCTCGGTGACTTCGAGGTCTGCCCGTCGGACAACGAGGCGGTGCTGTCCTTCCTGCGCGTGACGTGGGACCACGACGGCAACAACGACTCCGAGGCCGTGCTGTGCGTCAACAACCTCGCGAGCCGTCCGCAGGCCACGACGGTGCGCGTCCCCGACGAGTTCCGGGGCGCCCACCTCGAGGACCTCTTCGGTGGTCAGGGGTTCCCGAAGATCGGCGACGACGGCACCATCACGCTCACCCTCGGCTCCCGTGACTTCTTCTGGCTCCGTCTGGTGCCGGGTGCGGCACATGGCTGAGATCCACGAGGACGCCACGATCTCGCCCACGAAGCTCGAGCTCGTGGCGCCCTGGATGGCGCGCCAGCGCTGGTATGCCGCCAAGGGACGGCTCCCGGTGCTGCGCAAGCTGTGGTCCTGGCGCCTCGACGACCCCGCAGGGAAGGTGGGCATCGAGACGCTGGTCGTCGTCGACGAGGGAGGCAGCGAGCCAGTCGTCTACCAGGTGCCGCTCACCTACCGCGGCGCGCCACTGGAGGGCGGCCAACAGGCCCTGGTCGGCACGATGGAGCACAGCGTCCTCGGACCGCGCTGGGTCTATGACGGGCCGCACGACCCGGTCTACGCCGCGCAGCTCCTCGCGCTGGTCCTGGAGCAGGCCGTTCCCCAGGCCGGCAGCGAGTCCGACACCGTCGAACCGGACGTCGTCCCCCGGCGGCATCCGTCATGGACGACCGAGACCAGCCTGCGGTCCTCCAAGGTGCTGTCCGGTGAGCAGTCCAACACCTCGATCGTGTTCGACTGCACCGACGCCGATGGCGGCCCGAAACCGTTGATTTGCAAGGTGTTTCGCATGCTCCAGTCGGGCGAGAACCCCGACGTGACCGTGCAGGGCGCACTGTCCGAGGCCGGCTCGACGCGGGTGCCGACCATGGTGGGCACCGTGAGCGCGGCCTGGCCATCGGTCGTGGCGGGCGACGAGCCCTCCCGGGGCCACCTGGCGTTCGCGCAGGAGTTCTTCCCCGGCACCGAAGATGCCTGGCGGGTGGCACTGCGTGCCGTCGGCGCCCACGAGGACTTCGCCGAGTCGGCCCGCCAGCTCGGCGCGGCCACCGCGGAGGTGCACGCCCGCCTGGCGGAGATCCTGCCCACCGAGCCGGTGTCGCCGGAGACCATCGCCAGCGTGGCGGCAGGCATGCGCGCCCGCTATGTCGCCGCCGCCTCCGAGGTGCCCGCCCTGGCCGCCTACGAGCACCGCATCGCTGATGTCGTCGACCGCGCCGTGAACGCGAGCTGGCCTGCGCTGCAACGGATCCACGGCGACTACCACCTCGGCCAGGTGCTCAAGGTGGACGGTCGCGGCTGGGTGCTGCTCGACTTCGAGGGCGAGCCGCTGCGCCCCCTCTCCGAACGCATGCGGCCCGACCTCGCGGTGCGTGACATCGCCGGCATGCTCCGCTCGTTCGACTACGCCGCGGGGTCGTGGGAGCAGTCCCACCCCGGGGGCAGCGCGCGCGACTGGGCCGAGAGCGCGCAGCGCGCCTTCCTCGACGGGTATGCCGCGGAGTGCGGACGCGACCCGCGCGAGGACGCCGCGCTGCTCATCGCCTTCCAGCTCGACAAGGCGCTCTACGAGGTCGTGTACGAAGCCCGCAACCGGCCCACCTGGCTGACCATCCCCACGGCTGCCGTGGTCCGACTGCTCGACGACGCGAGGAAGGACCTGACGTGAGTCCACGGTTCGGCAAGAAGAAGCAGAAGAACGCCTCCCAGCACGACGCCACCGACACCCCGGTGGTCCCCGAGACCCCGGCCACCCCGGCCACCCCGGCGGTCGACGAGACCCCGGCCACCCCGGAGTCTTTGAGTGATCCGACGGACCSCACCCCGTCGGATCCTGCAAAGACTCGGGAGTCACCGGTCGAGGAGGCGCCGGCTGAGCCCGAGGCGCCGGCTGAGCCCGAGGTGCCGGCTGAGCCCGAGGCGGCGGCTGAGCCCGAGGCGGCGGTTGAGCCCGAGGAGACCCCGCCCGGTGAGGAGCCGGCCCGTGGGTGGTTCGGCCTGCCCGACCCGGCCGACGCCACGCCTGCCGAGACGCCGACGAGTCGCTCGGCGGCGCGTCGTGCGGCGGAGCCGCCGGTCGAGCCGCCCGTGGAGCGCGTCCCCGAGCCGGTGCCGACACCGTCGACCCCCGAGGAGGCGATCCGCGCGCTCGCGGACGGCCGCCACCAGCAGCCGCACGACCTGCTCGGTCACCACCTCGAGGAGGACGGCCTGCTCGTCCGCACCTACAAGCCGTTCGCCTCTTCGGTCGGCGTGCGCTTCCAGGACGGCGAGCGGATCGAGCTCCTCCACGAGTCCGACGGCGTCTGGGGCGGGATGCGCGTCGGTGCCACCGAGACCCAGGACTACCGACTGCTCGTGGCCTACGCCGATGGCATCGAGCACGAGATGGACGACCCCTACCGGTTCGCCCCCACGCTCGGGCCGATCGACCTGCACCTCATCGGCGAGGGTCGCCACGAGGAGCTCTGGACCGTCCTGGGCGCCCACGTCCGCGAGTACCCGGGGCCGATGGGCACCGTGGTCGGCACCTCGTTCGCCGTGTGGGCACCCCGCGCCCAGGCCGTCCACGTGGCGGGTGACTTCAACAGCTGGGACACCCGCAGCCACGCCATGCGGCTGTTGGGCGAGTCCGGCGTCTGGGAGCTGTTCGTCCCCGGTGTCGGCGACGGCACGCTCTACAAGTTCCTCGTGCGCGGCGCCGACGGCAAGGTTCGCGAGAAGGCCGACCCGATGGCCCGGGCGACCGAGCTCCCGCCGGGTCGGGCGTCCTCGGTCGTCCAGTCCCGCTACAGCTGGAGCGACGACGCGTGGATGCAGCAGCGCGCCGGCAGCGACGCCCACAAGTCGCCGATGAGCGTCTACGAGGTGCACCTCGGCTCGTGGCGCAGCGGCCACGGCTACCGCGACCTGGCCGAGCACCTGGTCAACTACGTCGCCGACCTCGGGTTCACGCACGTCGAGTTCATGCCCGTGATGGAGCACCCCTACCCGCCGTCGTGGGGCTACCACGTCACGAGCTACTACGCACCGAGTGCACGGTTCGGGCGGCCCGACGACTTCCGCTACCTGGTGGACCGCTTGCACCAGGCCGGGATCGGGGTGATCCTCGACTGGGTGCCCGGGCACTTCGCCACCGACCCCTGGGCGCTGGCCAGGTTCGACGGCCTCCCGCTCTACGAGCACCCCGACCCGCGCAAGGGCTGGCACCCGGAGTGGGGCTCCTACATCTTCGACTTCGGCCGGATGCAGGTGCGCAACTTCCTCGTGGCCAACGCGGTGTACTGGATGGAGGAGTTCCACGTCGACGGCCTGCGGGTCGACGGCGTCGCCTCGATGCTCTACCTCGACTACGCCCGCAAGGACGGCGAGTGGGTCCCCAACATCCACGGCGGTCGCGAGAACCTCGAGGCGGTGGGCCTGCTCCAGGAGGCCAACGCCACGGCATACAAGCGGGTGCCCGGGATCGTCACGATCGCGGAGGAGTCCACGTCGTGGCCGGGCGTCACCAAGCCGACCGACACCGGCGGCCTGGGCTTCGGGCTGAAGTGGAACATGGGCTGGATGAACGACTCCTTGAAGTACCTCAAGGAGGACCCCATCCACCGGCAGTACCACCACCACCTGCTGACCTTCTCGCTCATGTACGCCTACAGCGAGAACTACCTGCTGCCCATCAGCCACGACGAAGTGGTCCACGGCAAGGGGTCGCTGCTGCGCAAGGCGCCCGGCAGCCGCTACGACCAGCTCGCCACGGTGCGGGCGTTCCTCGCCTACATCTGGAGCCACCCCGGCAAGCAGCTGATCTTCATGGGCACGGAGTTCGCCCAGGAGGCCGAGTGGGCCGACGGGCGACAGCTCGACTGGTGGCTGCTCGACCACGCCGCCCACTACCGGGTGCACAACCTGGTCAAGGAGCTCAACCGCGTCTACCGCGACAACCCCGCGCTGTGGGCGCTGGACTCCGACCCGGCCGGTTTCGAGTGGCTCAACGCCGATGACAACGCGTGGAACACTTACTCCTACTTGCGTTTCGGGACCCAGGACCGCCAGGGTCCGGTGGTCGCGGTCGCCGTGAACTTCGGCGGCCTGGCCCGCGACCCGCTGCGGATCGGCGTGCCGCGTCCCGGGGACTGGAAGGTCATCCTCGACACCAGCGGCTACGACGAGTTCGGGACACCGAGCCAGGCCGAGGTGGTCGTGACGGCGCAGGAGCACGGAGCGAACGGCCAGCCGTGGTCGGTCGAGGTGCGCGTCGCCGCCCTGTCGGCCATCTACCTCGCGCCCGTCGACGACAGGCTCGTGGAAGGTGCGGTCGTGGAAGGTGCCGTCGTGGAAGGCCGACTCGAGGAAGGCGGAGACCGATGAGCGACCCGCGCGCAGGACAGCTCGCCCAGCCCTCGGACCTGGTCGACGTCGCCCATCTGGTCACCGCCTACTACACGCTCTCCCCCGACCCCGAGGACGTCGACCAGCAGGTCGCGTTCGGCACCTCCGGGCACCGGGGGTCGAGCCTGAAGACCGCCTTCAACGAGGCGCACATCCTCGCCACGACGCAGGCGATCTGCGACTACCGCAGGTCGCAGGGCTACGACGGACCGCTGTTCATCGGGCGCGACACCCACGGCCTGTCGGAGCCGGCATGGGCCAGCGCCCTCGAGGTGCTGGCGGCCAACGACGTCATCGTGCTCGTCGACGACCGCGACGGCTACACCCCGACGCCCGCCGTGAGCCACGCGATCATCCGCGCCAACGAGGGCCGCACCACCGGTCCGGTCCTCGCCGACGGCATCGTCGTCACCCCCTCGCACAACCCACCCTCCGACGGCGGGTTCAAGTACAACCCGCCGCACGGTGGTCCCGCCGACAGTGATGCGACCAAGGTGATCGCGGCCCGTGCGAACGAGCTGATCGCCGGTGGTCTCGAGGGCGTCCGCCGTATGCCGTTCAGCCGGGCCCGCGCGCACGCGCAGCCGTACGACTTCCTGGGCACCTACGTCGACGACCTGCCCCACGTCGTCGACCTCCAGCGGATCAAGGACGCCGGGGTCCGGATCGGTGCCGACCCGTTGGGTGGTGCCTCGGTCCACTACTGGGGCGAGATCGCCGACCGGCACGGGCTCGACCTGACCGTCGTCAACCCGCTGGTCGACCCGACGTGGCGGTTCATGACGCTCGACTGGGACGGCAAGATCCGGATGGACTGCTCGTCCCCGTCGGCGATGGCCTCCCTCATCGCGCGCAAGGACGAGTACGACATCGCCACCGGTAACGACGCCGACTCGGACCGCCACGGGATCGTCACCCCCGACGGTGGCCTGATGAACCCCAACCACTTCCTGGCTGTCGCCATCCAGTACCTCTTCGGCGGCGCCCGGCCCGATTGGCCCGGGGACGCGGCGATCGGCAAGACGCTGGTGTCCTCCTCGATGATCGACCGCGTCGCCGCAGACGTGGGCGGTCGCCTGGTCGAGGTGCCAGTTGGCTTCAAGTGGTTCGTCCCCGGCCTCATCGACGGCAGCTTCGGCTTCGGCGGCGAGGAGTCGGCCGGCGCCTCGTTCCTGCGTCGTGACGGCAGGGCCTGGACGACCGACAAGGACGGCATCCTGCTGGCCCTGCTGGCCTCCGAGATCCTCGCGGCCACCGGGCAGAGCCCCAGCCAGCACTACCGCGAGCTGACGGCCAGGCACGGCGACCCGGCCTACGCCCGCATCGACGCGGCGGCCAACCGTGAGCAGAAGGCCAAGCTCGCGGCGCTGTCCCCCGACGACGTCGCGGCCAGCTCCCTCGCCGGTGAGCCGATCACCGCCAAGCTCACCGAGGCCCCCGGCAACGGCGCCGCCATCGGCGGGCTGAAGGTGACGACCGCGAGCGCCTGGTTCGCGGCCCGTCCGTCCGGCACCGAGGACGTCTACAAGATCTACGCGGAGTCCTTCCAGGGCCCTGAGCACCTCGCGCAGGTGCAGGCGGAGGCCAAGGAGGTCGTGGGGGCGGCGCTGGGCGGCTGAGGTCGCTTGGCGGTTGCCGGAAATTCGGAGGCATCCTCCGGAACAAACCGGAGGGATGCTCCGTTGCACCCGACATGACGCCCATGAACTCACCACGCCAGTCCGGGCCTCGCACCCTGCCCCGCACGGGCAGCTCGGGCCCCAACCTCGCGACCCTCGACCAGCTCCGTGGGCTGCGTCGCCCGCGCCTGATGCAGCCCGCGGCGCGCCGCCACCAGATCGAGCAGGAGTGTCGGGCCTGCTGAGGCTCGCTCCCCACAGCACCGAAGCCCCACCCGCATGACCCGAACGGGCCCCGCCAGCCGGCGGGGCCCGTTCGTGCGTGCGGAGCCTCGACGGGTCCCCTTGAGGTCTAGTCGGTGGTGACCGCCGGCGCGGGGCCGCTGACGACGGTCTCGTCGACGGCCGAGCTGCCCGCCCCGAGCCTCGACTGCTCGTCCTTGACCCACATGCGGGTCAAGCCGCCGAAGTGCCCCTCGAACTTGTCCCACTCGTGCCGCGGGTAGGTGGTCTGGATCGTGTCGCTGAGCAGGCTGCGGAAGTCGTCCGAGTCGACCCACTCCAGGACCATCTCGTCGATGTGCGGCAGCGCGGCGTCGCAGAACTCGCGGTAGCGGTCGGTGTCGAAGTGCGCGTCGGCGAGGCCCTGGTAGGCGGCGAGCTTGCCGCCGTAGTCGAGGTCGGCGTCGTCAGCGACGGTGAACCACGGGTCGGTGTCGACCTGGGTGCGCGCCTTGCGTCCCGTGGCCACGCAGAACACCGACCACTTGATCAGGGCCTTCATCGCCCACGGGAAGTAGTAGTGCAGTGACGTCACCGCCACGTCGGGGCAGGCGTTCGCGTAGTCGATCGGGTAGACCACGCCGTCCTTCACGAGCATCTCGCAGGAGTTGAACTCCCACCGGAAGAACGCGTTCACCGTCTGGGCGATGGTGACCGCCTCGGTGCCGACGCCCTCGGACAGGAAGCCGTGCTCGACGGCATACCGGTTGTGCATCGGCTCGTCGGGCTGGAACTTCATCACCATCGTCTCGGGGCCGATGGTCAGGGCCCGCGCGAACACCTCGAAGTCCTTCACCGAGGCCTGCAGGTGCATGAGCATCTCGCCGGACTCGTCGTAGGCCTTGTGCAGGTCGTCGACGTTCTTGACCTGCGACACCCCGCGCCAGCCGCCGCCGTCGAACGGCTTCATGAACAGCGGGTAGCCGATCTCCTCGGCGATCTTGTCGAGGTCGAAGGACTTGTTGTAGCGCTCGGCCGTGTAGGCCCAGCGGACGTTGTCGATGGGGTTCTTGTAGGGCACCAGGACGGTCTCGGGCACGTGCATGCCGAGGCGCAGCAGCGCGCAGTACGCGGAGTGCTTCTCCATCGACTGGAAGGTGAACGGGCTGTTGAGCAGGTAGACGTCGTCCATCAGCGCGACCTTCTTGAGCCACTCGCGCGGGTGGTAGTACCAGTAGGCCAGCCGGTCGATGACCAGGTCGTGCCGTGGTTTGTCGCGCAGGTTGAACGGCTCGATGGTCACGCGCTCGGTGTTGACCTGGTGGCTGGTGCCGTCGGGTCCGGTGAGGACGCCGAGTCTGCCCGCGAGGGTCTCGAACGCGCGCGGCCAGTCACCCTCCGCGCCCAGCAACAGTCCGATGAGGTGTTCCTGAGTCTTCGCCATGCGACCCATCCTGTCGGCTCAGGAGTCCGGCCGCGACCCCTCGCGGAGGGCGGCGCTCAGAACAACGCGCTCATCAGCGCGGTCCGCGCCTTGCGCACCCGCTCGTCGTGCGACCCGACCACGGCGAACAGCTGCAACAGGTGGTTCCGGGCCTGCTCGCGCTCGTCACCGGAGGTCGCGCGCACGAGGTCGATGAGCCTCAGGAAGGCGTCCTCGACGTGCCCACCGAGCACGTCGAGGTCGGCCACGAGACCTTGCGCGGCGACGTCGGTGGGGCGGTCCGCCGCGGCGGCGCGCGCCTGCTGGAGGTCGACGCCCTCGGTGCGCTGCATGAGGCCCACCTGGGCCAGTCCCAGCTCGGCGTCGGCGTCGGCGGGGTTCTGCTTGAGGGCCTGCTGGTATGCCGTCGCGGCACCGTCGAGGTCGCCGCGCTCGATCGCGTCGTAGGCCTCCTGGTGCAACGGCGGGAGCTGCTCCTCGACCTCCTCGCCATCGCCCGCGGGGTCCGGGGCGGTGACCTCCACCCGGCCCGTCACGCCGTGCTGCACGGCCAGCGCGAGGAACTCGTCGAGCACCGGGCGCAGGGCCGACTCGGGCTGGATCCCGGCGAACATCGGCACCGGCTGTCCCTGGACCAGCCCCATCGTCACCGGCACGCTCTGCACCTGGAAGGCCCGCAGCAGGGTGGGGTTCTTCTCGACGTCGACGCTGACCACCTGGAAACGACCCTCGAAGCTCCGGGCCACCGACACGACGGTGTCGAGGTAGTCGCGGGACTCGGGGATCTGTGCGGCCCACAGGACGAGGAGCATCGGGACGCCCACGGAGGCGTTGGCGATCTCCTGGAAGTTGGTGTCGGTGCCGTCGACGACGACGCCCGTGCGGCCGGCGACCCCACCTGCCGACTGCGCGGGAGGGGCTGCGGCTGGTCGCGCGGCAGGAGCTTCCGCGGTCGGCTGGTTGCGCAGGGCGGTGAGGTCGACGGCGCCACGCAGGCCACCGGTGGTCAACGGCTGGTCACTCATGGCGGTGATTCTCCCTCACGAGCCCTGGGCGGAGTACAGCACCTCGTCGACGGCGACCACGCTGGCCTTGCCCTCGGGGGGCACGGTGAGGACGACCGTCTCGTACGTCTTGAGGACGGCGCTCTTGGTCAGCACCTTCTTGCCCACCAGCCGCTGGAAGTCGGCGCTCGGCGTCAGCGACTTGCCGCGCTTGCCGAGGCTGATGGTGTCGGTGCGCTGGAGGAGGCCGAAGACGAGCGCTCCCCCGCCCCGCAGCGAGATGGCGACGGTGTTCCTGGGCTCCACCGCGTGCACCTGGGTGAAGGCGGCGAGGCCGCCGAACGCCTTGACCTGCTCGCCGGCATGCGCCCGGATCGCCGTGGAGAACGGGTCGGTGCTGTCGACGTCCTTGGCGGTGACGGGCTTGGGGTAGGCCAGGCTCGCGGCATACTGCGCGAGGAGGGGGCCGGGCTGCACCGGGAGCTCACTGCCGGTGGTGACCACCGGCGACCCGGCGTCGAGCGAGTCGAGGGCCGCGACGGTCGCGCCGGGCTGCATCGGCGCCGCGGCGCTCAGCCGGAAGGGCGTGCGGGCGTCCGGTGAGACGAGCAGGTTGAGGGCCGTGCCCCCCTCGGCGGTCGCGGTCTGCACGAGGATGAGCCGCGGCCAGGCGGTGCCGCGGGAGACCGCGAGGACCTTGGGCGGTTCGGTGCGGGTGAGCGGCGCGGGCGCGGTGGCCGCACCGCTCTCGAGACGGCTAGCGGCGTCGGCGACGGCAAGGGCGCCGCCGGTGAGCGCCTCCGTGCGCAGGCGCTGGGCATCGGCGGGCTTCGCGGCCGCCGCCTCGGCAGCCTTGGCCAGGACGCGGGTGGCAATGGCTTCCGCGCTGTCGGCGGAGATCGGCGCGGTGGTCGTCACCTGGGTGGGCGCGTCGTGGACGCCGACCAGACCGGGTGCGACGCCGCAACCGCTGAGGGCCAGGCTGAGGACGCCGACGACGGCGCCGGCGACGGCGGAGCGGATGCTCGTGCGGGGGGTCATGCGGTCACCTCCTGGTTCGGTGCGTCGGGCGGGGTCGGGGTGTCGTGGCTGGTCGGGGTCTCGTGGCTGGTCGGGGTCTCGTGGCTGGTCGAGGTCTCGTGGCTGGTCGGGGTGTCGTGGCCGGTCGGGGGCTGCGGTCCGCGGCGGGGCCGGGTCTGCCAGAGGGTGGCGGCTCCGGTCGCGGCGGCGAGCAGGCCGACCAGGGTCACGAGCAGGGCCTGGAAGAACCAGGTGTGCCGCTGGACCGTCACGGTCACGGAGGTGAGGTCGACAGGGGTGCCGTCCGGAGCCGCGATGACGACGGCCTCGGGGGCGCCGGTCTGCTCGACGGTCAGGTGCACCTTGCCCTCCCCCTTCGCGGTCTGGCGCCAGACGTCCGCCCCGGCGAGATCGGGTGCCGTCCCGGCCCCGGCCCGCGACTGCACGAGACTCCAGTCCCGCAGGTGCGCGCCGGTGACCGAGGTGCGGTCGGCGCCGCCGATGATGGCCCGGGCGTCGGCAGGGGTGGTGCGCCCCATCCAGATCGTCGTGCCGGGGGCGGCGACCGCGGTGACGGTGGCGGGCGCATCGACCCGGTTGAGCAACGACGGCTCGACCACGACGAGCGCCCCGTGGTCCGGGGTGCTGCGCAGCGTGGCACTGCCGGAGGAACCGAGGTGCACGGTGAACCAGGCCCCGACCAGGAGGAGCCCGAGTCCGATCACCGTCAGCGCGGCGGACAGCACGCGTTTGGCGACCATCGACACAGTAGAAATCCTTACGTGAGCGGGCCGGCCCACGGGGGGTCCCCGCAGCCGGCATTCACACCACCATGGCTCAGTCTCCCCCACGACCACAAATCCCCGGAGCCCTCTTCACCCCCGTCCAAGCCCTCCCTCCACGGCGTCGGTGGCATGATCGCCCCTGATGACCACACGCCCACGGCACGGCCGAAGTCGCCGCCCGGGACGCCCTCGCGAGGAGGCGACCGAGCAGGCGATCACCGCAGCAGCACGCGAGGTGCTCGCCGACAAGGGCGTGGCACGGATGTCCATGGAGCACGTGGCCGCCAAGGCCGGTGTGGCCAAGAGCACGCTGTACCGCCGCTGGCCGTCCAAGGTCGAGCTGGCGGTGCACGCGGTCGCCGTGACGTTCGACGAGATCGAGATCGAGGACCACGGTTCCCTCGCCGCCGACATGCGCGCCGGGATCGGCGAGGCAGCTCGCCTGCTGCGCGACCCGTCCACCGGCGGGGCGTATGCCGCGTTGCTGGCCGAGTCGGCCCGCGACCCCGACGGGGTCGGCGTGCAGGTGCGCGAGTCGCTGTCGACGCGGTTGCACGCCCTGGTCGCGACGTCCGTCGAACGGGCCATCGACCGGGGTGAGATCCGCCGCGACATGATCGACGTGGACCTGCTCGCCGACGTGGTGGTCGGGTCGGTCATGCACCGCGCGCTGGCCACCGGCGAGCCTGACGAGGCCTTCGTCGACGGGCTCATCGCCCTGCTGGCCGACGTCGCCTACGCCCGGTTGCGCCGCGCCCAGCGCGAGGTCGTCGAGACCTCCTAGAAGCGAGCCGGCTCGCGGTAGACGCCCCACTCGTCGCGAAGCGCATCGCAGATCTCGCCCAGCGTCGCCTCGGCGCGGACCGCGTCGAGCATCGCCGGCACCATGTTGTCGTCGGTGCGCGCGACCTCGACCATGTGCTGCACCGCGGCCCGCACGGCGTCCTCGTCACGGGCCGACTTGCGGGTCTTGAGGGTGGCGACCTGCTCGCGCTCGACCTCGTGGCTGACGCGCAGGATCTCCAGCTCGTGGGTGACGGAGGCGGTGTGGCAGTTGACGCCGACGACCTTCTTGTCGCCCTTCTCCAGGGACACCTGGTACTGGAAGGCCGCCTCGGCGATCTCGGACATGAACCAGCCGTCCTCGATGCCGCGCAGGATGCCCGAGGTCATCGGGCCCACGGCGTGGTCGACCCCACCGTCCGCGTTGAGCGGCTTCCCGAGCTCGCCCATGGCCTTGATCTTGTCGAAGATCGCCTCGGCCTCGGCCTCGATCTTGTCCGTGAGGGCCTCGACGTACCAGCTGCCGCCGAGCGGGTCGGCGACGTTGACGACGCCGGTCTCCTCCATGATCACCTGCTGGGTGCGCAGGGCGATCTCCGCGGCCTGCTCGCTGGGCAGCGCGAGGGTCTCGTCGAGGGCGTTGGTGTGCAACGAGTTGGTGCCACCGAGCACCGCCGCGAGCGCCTCGACGGCAGTGCGGACGACGTTGTTGTAGGGCTGCTGTGCCGTCAGCGAGACCCCGGCGGTCTGGGTGTGGAACCGCAGCCACTGCGCCTTGTCGGTCTTCGCGCCGTACACGTCACGCAGCCAGCGCGCCCAGATCCGGCGTGCGGCGCGGAACTTCGCGATCTCCTCGAAGAAGTCGAGGTGGCTGTCGAAGAAGAAGGACAGGCCCGGGGCGAACGTCTCGATGTCGAGGCCACGGGACAAGCCCAGCTCGACGTACCCGAAGCCGTCGGCGAGGGTGAACGCGAGCTCCTGCGCGGCCGTGGAGCCGGCCTCGCGGATGTGGTAGCCGGAGACCGAGAGCGGCTTGTAGTCCGGGATGTTCTCGTTGCAGTACTCCATCAGGTCGCCGATGAGGCGCAGGTGGGGTTCCGGCGCGAACAGCCACTCCTTCTGGGCGATGTACTCCTTGAAGATGTCGGTCTGCAGCGTGCCGTTGAGGACACCGAGGTCGACACCCTGGCGCTCGGCGGCGACGAGGTACATGCAGAAGACCGGCACCGCCGGACCGCTGATGGTCATCGACGTCGTGATGTCCTCGAGCGGAAGCCCGTCGAACAGCACCTCCATGTCCTTGGCGGAGTCGATGGCCACCCCGCAGTGGCCGACCTCGCCGAGGCTCATGGGGTCGTCGGAGTCGCGCCCCATGAGGGTGGGCATGTCGAACGCGACCGAGAGCCCGCCGCCCCCGCGCTCGAGGATCATCTTGTAGCGCTCGTTGGTCTGCACCGCGTTGCCGAACCCAGCGAACTGGCGGATCGTCCACGTGCGACCGCGGTAGCCGGTCGGGTAGAGACCACGGGTGAACGGGAACTCACCCGGCCAGCCGATCCGCTCGGGCACCTCGGAGCCGTCGGCCGGCCCGTAGACCGGCTCGACCTCCATCTGCGAGAGCGTGGTGAAGTCGGCGTCCCGCACCTGGCCCTTGGCCTGGGCGGCGTCGTAGCGGGCCTGCCAGYGGGCGGCGCCGTCACTCGTCGCGGGGGTGGTGGGTGCGGGATTCTCGGGCATGCGCCCAATTTACTAGGACGTCCTAGTAAATGTCACGCCAGCGGCTCAGGGGTATGCCGCGCTGCTGGGTCAGGCGTCGAAGTCGGCCGCGCCGACGCGCACCTTCCGCAGCAGCTCGAAGAGCTGCTCGTGCTCGGCCGCGGAGAGCATCCCCAGGCCGAACCGGTGCTGGACGAGGTCGGCGGTGGCTGCCTCCATCGCGTCGCGACCGGCCGGCGTGATGATCGCCAGGGTGCCGCGACCGTCATCAGGGTTGGGCACCCGCTCGACGAAGCCCTGGGCGTCGAGCCGCTGCACGATGTTGGTCGCGCTGGTGGGGTGCACCATCAGGCGCTGGCCGATCTTGCTCATCCCCAGCCGGCCGTCGCGGCTGAAGGCCAGCAGCACCAGCGCCTCGTAGCGGGCGAAGGTGAGGCCGTGCCGACCGACGATGGCGTCGTAGTCGGTGATCAGCAGCTGCTGGACGCGCATGATCGAGGTCGCGCTGGCCATCGCGAGCGGCTGCGACGTGCGCCCCCAGCGCCGGGTCCACAGCTGCGCCGCACGCGTGATGGGGTCGAACGGCAGGCGGATCGGCTTCGGCACGCGCAGCAGGCTAGCCGGGTTAGGGGCTGGGAGTGCGGATCGTCTCGAGCTGTCCATCATCGAGACGGATCTCGCCGTCGGCCTCCGCTGCGGCCTCCGGGTCGTGGGTCGCCATGAGGACGATGGCGCCACGGTGTGCCTCGGCCCGCAGGAGGGCCAGGACCCGCTCGCGGTTGTCGTGGTCCAGCTCGGACGTCGGCTCGTCGGCCAGCAGCACGTGTCCTCGCAGGGCGAGGCCCCGGGCGACCGCCACCCGCTGCTGCTGACCACCGCTCAGCTCCTCCGCCAGGTGGCTGCCGGACTCGTGCAGTCCCACCGACTCCAGCGCCGACTGCGCCCGGCGCAGCGCGTGCTCGGGTCGCACACCGCGGGCCAGCAGGGGCAGCGAGACGTTCTCCCGCGCGGAGAGCAGGACCGCGAGGGCGCTGCCCTGCGGGATCACCTCGATGCCGAGGCGAGCTGCCTGCGCGCGGTCCCGCACCTCCTCGTCGCCGAGGCGCACCACCCCGTCGAAGGCGACGGCGCCAGCAATGGCCCACAGGAGGGAAGACTTGCCCGCACCGCTATGGCCGGTGACGGCGATGAACTCCCCCGCGTAGGCCTCGAACGACGCCTCGGACACAGCGACGGTCGAGCCGTAGCGGACAGTCACCCCCTCCACGCGCAGCGGCGGCGACTCGACGTCCTCGAGCACCTCCGGGCGGTCAGCCCTCGTCGCCCGGTCACTCACCGGTCTCACCCGTCCCCTGCGGGATCAGCGTCCACACACCGTCGACCTCCGCGACCCGCACGAGCGCGCCCGGCGGGAACGCATCCACCGCCGCGGGCGGGAGGGGCAGCGACCCATCGGCCGACACCACGGCATACGCCTCGCCGGAACGGCCCTCGCCACCCACCCGGCCGTCACGGATGGTGACGGTGCGCGGGAGCCGCGCGGCCACCTCGGGGTCGTGGGTGACGACGACGACGGTGGTCCCCCACTCCCGGTTGACCCGGTGCAGGGTGTCGAGCACGAGGTCACGCGACGAGTGGTGCAGCTGCGAGGTGGGTTCGTCGCCGAGGAGGAGGCCCGGACGGCTGGCCAGCGCGACCCCGAGCGCCGCGAGCTGCAGCTGTCCCGGCGGCAGCGAGTCGAGCGGCGCGGTGGCGGCGTGGTCGAGCCCCACGAGCTCCAGCACCTCGCCGGGCGGTGGCACCTCCCGACCGGCCTTGCGGGCGGAGCGCTGGGCGAACTCGACGTTCTGGCGGGCGGTGAGGTAGGGCAGCAGGTTGCGGACCGCACCCTGGAGCACGAGCCCCACCTCGGCCGCCCGGAACCGGTCGAGGTCGGCCTCGGTCATCGTCGACAGCTCGTGCTCCCCCACGAGCACCCTCCCGGCACTGGGTCGCATCAGGCCGCCGAACAGCGTGAGCAGCGTCGACTTCCCGGCGCCGGACGGACCGAGCAGCCCGACGACCTCGCCCGGGTGGACGGTCAGGTCCACCCCGGACAGTGCGGCGACGTCGTGGCCCTCGGCGCGGTAGATGTGGACCAGGCCCCGGGTGCTGACCCGCAGCCCGCCGGTGCGCGGTGCTGTGCCCATGACGCTCTCGGCACTCACAGTGACTCCCTGATCCGGCGCAACGTGATCCGTCGGCCGGCGCCGACCGCGGCCAGCCAGCCGACGGCGAGCAGCACCAGGGCGGCGCCGACCGCCGATCCGACAATGGCCAGGGTGTCGGGCGCGAGCTCGAGGGCGGGCACCGGGTCGGCGGCGCTGTCGAAGAGCGGGACCAGTGGCATGGCCACCCACGAGCTCACGGCTCCGCAGACCACACCCACGAGGGTGCCGACCAGGACGAGGACCACCTGCTCCCGCACGAGCGACCGGCGCAGCTCCTTGAGCGGCACGCCCGACATGTGGAGCGCGGCGAGGTCGCGGGCCACCACGCGCCAGCCGGTCACCGTCATGACGAGGACGACGAGGGCCGCGAGGAGCACGCCCATGGCACCGGTGAAGACGGCCAGCCGCAGGCCCCACGCGGAGGCCGACGCGCCGAGGCGGTCCTGTGCGGCGGCGGTGCTGTGTCGGGCGAGGACGCCCACGCCCTGCGCCTCCAGACGCGTGGCCACGGCGTCGGCCTGCGCCGGGTCGGCGACCCACACCGAGAGGGTCCCGGCGTCGGGCAGCCGGCCACCGAGGCGTGCGAGGGTCTCGTAGTCCACGAGGACGCCCTTGCTGCCGAGCACCGGCAGGGTGTCGACGGTCTGTTGCGCGGCGACGACCAAGGGGGTGCCGTTGATGCCGATCGCGTCGAAGCCCTGCGCCGTGCCGCCGGGAGGGATCGGTCCGGCGAGCAGCCCCGGCACGACGGCCGGCACGTCGGCGTGTGAGAGCTCGAGGGCGAAGCCGGTGCTGTTCAGCTCGAGCGCCAGCGTGTCGGCACCCGCGGGCAGCTGCACGAGCTTGTCGCTCGTGCTGGTCGCCGGGGCGACGAAGGGGTTCCACTGGTTGGCGGCGGCGATCCCGAGGGACTTCCCGTCGATGCCGAAGCCGGTGATGCTGAGCTTCCCGCTGACCTGGCTGACCTGCTCGTCGGTCTTGCGGAACTCCAGGCCGTCGAGGCGGCAGCCGTCGGGGCAGAGCAGCAGTCCGTTGAGCTCGGCAGATCCCTTGCCGCGCAACGGGACCTGCGCGATGAGCCGGGTCAGGCGCTGGCCCGTCGGAGTGGTCACGGAGAGGCGCAGCTCGTTCGGCTCCTCCGAACCCGGGCCGATCGTCGGTGCGACCGGGCTGCCCGACTGCCCGGTGGGCCGCGGTGTCGCCTCGTCGCCGGGGATGGTGAGGTCCCAGGCGAGCCTGCCGGTCACACGGGTGCCGGTGAGCTGGACCGGGGCGATGTCGGGAGGGGCCAGGGCACCGAGCCGGTAGGGCTGGCCCGGGGGCGCGAAGGACGTCTCCTCGAAGTCCTTGGTGACGACGGCCATCGTCGCCGTCGACCGCCGGTCGGTCTGCCGCACGATGGCCACCGGGCTCGCGAGGGTGCCGGTCGGGTCGATGGCACGGACGGCGGAGAGCAGGCTCGTGGGGTTCTGGCTGTCGGTGTCGATCACGGCGGGGGCGCCCGTCTCGACCTCGGCTCGGGCCGTCCAGTTGCGGTCACCGACGACGAGGGCGTTCGCGGCGAAGACGGTCAGGGCGACCGCGACGCTGACGACCGTGACGACCTTGCGCAGGGTCGGGTGACGCTCCAGCCCGAAGGCGGTCAGGGCCGGCCCGATCCGCCCCCGACGCAGGTTCGCCCGACCGCTGGCTCCGGCGACCGGCACCGCCAGCCGTGAGGCGACCAGGCCCGCCGCCAGCGCGACGAGCGTGGGGGTGACCAGCGCCAGCGGACCGTCGAGCGAGCCGGTCGCGAGCCCGATGAGACCGAAGGCCGCGAGCGCCACTGCGAGGATGTCGACGACCCCGAAGGCCCGGGCGCGGTCCTTCGAGACGCGGCGCAGCAGGGCAGAGACGGTCAGCCGCTGCACCGGTCGGGCCGCCAGCCAGATCGCCACCGCACACACGACGGCAGACGCCGCCAGCGCGACGAGGGACGACCACGGCACCTCGAAGGGAACCCCGTCAGGCAGCAGGAACCAGCGCACCAGGGTGGTCAGGAGCAGCGCCAGTCCGAACCCGATCGGCAGCCCGATCGCGACCGTGGCTGCCAGCTCGCCCATGACGATGCGCCCGGCCCCCTCGCGGCTGCGACCGCGGAGCCTGGCCAGCGCCACCTCCGGCCGACGTTGCTCCACGGCGGCCTGCGCGACCAGCAGGAGGATGGCCGCCGCGAGCAGCCCGAGCTGGGCCATGAGCAACGGCACGATGACCCGCAGCTGGTGCTGTCCCACCCGGATGCCGTCGATGATCGTCGGGAGCTGGGTCTCCACGAGCGCCCCGTCGATGCCCCCGGCCGCGGCAGACCGGTTGCCCCCCTGGTCGGCGAGGACGTCGGAGATCTGCTGCAGGTTGCCGAGCGTGAACAGGTCTCTGCGCAGCGGGAAGGTGAGGGTTGCCTGGGCCACGCTCCACTCGCGGGTGAAGGTGGCCTCGGTCGTGACGAAGTCGTCGATGGCCGGCACCAGCTCGAGCCCGACGTCGACGACCGTGCCCGACTTGCCGTCGAGCTGGGTGCGCTGCCAGTACGCCTCGTCCGGCACGACCTCGTAGGCCCCGACCACGGTCAGGGTCGTGGTGGGCCGCTCCGTCTGGCTGATGCTCGGCACCGGGGTCGTGAAGGTCGTCCCGAGCGGCCACTTCCACACCGCGAGGTCCTTGGCCGAGACGAGGACCTCACCGACGGCCGCGGGGCACCGGCCGCTGGTGATGGTGAGGTGCTCACAGACCCGGTCGCGGGCGACCAGGTCCCCGGGCGACGGCTTCAGCCCGGTGCGCGGCACGATGGTGATCGAGTCGGACAGCTGCCCGACCGGGTCGCCGTAGAGGACGCGCACCGACCCGGGCACGTTGCCGCTCAGCGCGGAGGGAACGAACGACGGGTTGGCCGTGCCTCGACCGCTGCGCACCACGAGCGCGGTGTCGGCGATGCTGGCCGAGCTGATGCTGGCGCGCAGCAGGGACTGCTCGAGGGCGCGCTGGTAGAGGGGCGCGAAGACAGCACAGGTGGCGACGAGCGCGGCGAGCAGGACGAGCACGACTGCCTGGGCGCGGCGATACCTGATTGCAGCCCACATGCCGTCTGTGCCTCCGTGTGTCCCGGCGGATCAACCCCCACGGGTCCTCCCGTACCCGCTCGACCCTAGGGGGGATTCGTCCGGGAGCGGGCCACATTCCGGCAACGATTCACGGTCGCGGGCCCGCCGCGGCGCAGGTGTTGCGGGGTGTCAGCCCTGGGCGTCGATGGCCGCCTCGAGGCGGTCGAGCTTCGCGGTGAGCTCACCGGCATACCCCTCGCGGATGTCGGCCTTGAGCACGAGGCTGACCCGCGGGCCGAACCGGGCCACGGCAGCCACGGCGCCCTTCACCACGGCCATCACCTCGTCCCACTCCCCCTCCACCTCGGTGAACATCGACGAGGTGCGGTGCGGCAGCCCGGACTCGCGCACGACGGTTACGGCGGCAGCGACCGCCTCACTCACCGAGCCGGTGGAGTCGGAGGGCACGGACGGGGCGACGGAGAAGGCAACCAGCATGAGCCCACCGTATGCCGCGCGGCCGGCGACGTGCCCGGCGGTGCCAGCCGGTGGCGCTGGGTGCGTCAGCCGGGCGGTCAGTCGACGTGGCGCTGGTAGGCCAGCAGGGCCTCGACGCGCCGGAAGCCGAGCTCGACGTTGACGCCGACCATGTGGGCGTTCTGCTCGGCGTTGCAGGTCTGCACGCGCTTCGACTCAGGGGCCACCTCGGCCAGGCCCTGGAGGCCGCGCACCTTGACGGCCATGCCGAGGCGATGACCCCGGTGGTCCTTGCGGACGAGCGTGCCCCACTGCATGACCTCGTCGGGGTCGTCGGCCGAAACCACGAGGTCGTTGTAGGCGACGACCTCGCCGGACGGCGCGACGGCCACCGTGTGGAGCATCGTGCGGCCCTGCGCCTGCAGCCGACCCAGCTCCTCGCGGTAGGTCTCCGGGCTGAGGGCTTCCTCCTCGAACTCCACCTCACCGGTCGGGGCGTCGACGGCGAGCTGGTTCCAGCAGTCGCAGTAGGACGTCTGCAGCTCCTCCGGCAGCGAGCCACGGTGAAACTCGATCCGGTAGCCCTCGTGGTGGCCTGCGGCGCCGGCAGCGAGCTCGGCCAGCCGTTCCGGGTCGATGGGCACATCGAGGACGCGGCGAATCTCGGTGTTCGCGTACGTGAAGCCGTGCCGCTCGGCGAAGCGGGCGTAGGGGTGTCCCTCCCGGGCGTCGTCGGGCACGTTCGCCTCGACGAGAACCGTGCGACGGCCCTCCTCCCGGGTCCGGTGGAGCACCCGCTCGATGAGGGCGCTCCCGGCGCCCCGGCCCCGCAGCTCGGGGTCGACGTCGAGCTCGGCCCAGGTGAACTTCGTGTTGTCGAGCAGCGGGAACCAGAGCAGGGCGAGACCGGCCACCCGCCCGTCCACCAGGGCGACGATCGGCTCGAGCCGTTCGACGGTGCTCTCGGTGCGGAGCTGGACGGTCATCTCGCGCAGCGACCAGGTCTTGCCCCAGGGGCGCTGGAACTTCTTCGAGGCGTTCGTCGCCTCGTGGGCCGCCGCGACCTCCGCGTCGTCGTCGATGGCGAGCGGGCGCACGACGACGCCCTGCAACGCGTTGTCGCGCAAGGTCACCGAGGGCTCCGTCGTCGAGTTCATCCCTTGAGTGTCGGACCTGGGCTGGCGCGAGGACAACGGGTTTTAGGCCGGGGTCACGGGGCGAGGTAGGCGTGGACCAGGGCGACCGTCGCGGCGCCCTCGCCACTCGCGGACGCCACCCGCTTCATCGAGCCGGCCCGCAGGTCCCCGGCCGCGAAGATCCCGGGCACGGTGGTCTCGAGGGCAGCCGGCGGACGGCCGTGGGACCAGTGCTCCATCGGCACCTCGCGGCCGGTGTAGACGAAGCCGCGCTCGTCGCGCACGACCTCCTCCGGCAGCCAGTCACCGCAGGGGTCGGCCCCGAGCAGGAGGAAGAGTCCGCCGGCGTCGACCCGTTCGGAGCCGTCAGGTCCCTGGAGCTGGAGCCACTGCAGGGAGGAGTCGCCACCACCGTCGACGACCCGCGTGGACGGGCGGACCGTGATCCGTGGCGTCGAGGCGATCTCGCGGATCAGGTAGTCCGACATGGTGGCGGCGAGGTCGGGGCGACGTACGAGGAGGCTGACGCTCGCGGCATACCGGGCGAGGTAGACCGCCGCCTGCCCTGCCGAGTTGCCGCCGCCGACGACGAAGACGTCACGCCCCTCCATCTCGCGCGCGGCGCTGGTCGCGGCCCCGTAGTAGACGCCGAGCCCGACCAGCTCCTCCAACGACTCGATGCCGAGGCGGCGGTAGGTCACGCCCGTGGCGACCAGCACGGCCCGCGCCCGCAGCTCCCCCGCCTCGGTGCGCACGAGGTGGGGCTCCCCCGGTCGCGGCGCCGGGACGATGCCCTCGGCGGCCACGCCGGTGTAGATGCGTGCCCCGAAGCGCGACGCCTGGAACCTCGCGCGCTGGGCCAGCCGCATGCCGGAGATGCCGCGGGGGAAGCCGAGGTAGTTGCGGATCATCGAGCTGGTGCCCGCCTGTCCCCCGACTGCGTCGGACTCGAGCACGACGGTGTCGAGGCCCTCGGAGGCGCCGTAGACGGCAGCGGCGAGACCGGCCGGGCCGGAGCCGATGACGACGAGGTCGATGAGGTCGTCGTGGTCCATCGTCTGGGGCGAGCCGTAGACCGCGCGGGCCACCATCCGGGCCGTCGCACCCTCGATGACCTGGTTGATGATGCCGGACGCGACCACCGGGAAGGCCGGCGAGGCCCCACTCTGCACCGAGGGCAGCTCAGACAGCACCCGTCGCCCGACCTCGCTGTCCGGCGAGTACACGGCGTGCGGGAGCCCCATCCGGTCGAGGAAGTCACGGATGCGCGAGACCTCGGCTCGTGACCCGCCTTCGATGATCTGCACGCCTTCGACCTCGGGGGTCGAGGCGGTCCAGCCCCAGTCGGAGAGGTACTCGGTGACGGCGGTGTGGAACTCCTCGTCGCGCGGGCCCTGTGGGATGAGGAGGTAGGTGTCGATCCGCCCGCGCCCCAACGCCTCTCGCAGCTTCGGCAGGGACAGGCCGTAGTCGCCTCGCGAGGTGAGGCAGATCCGGCGGGCGGCCGGCAACAGGGTGTGCAGCTCGTCGAGCAGGTCGAGCCCGACCTCCACCCCCGGCACCACCCACCCGACGCCCAGCAGCGCCACGGGCTGCCCGTCGGCCACTGCCCGGCGCACCAGGTCACGGCCACCGTCGGCGTCGTCGGCGCACAGGATGTCGTAATCCCTTGCGTAGCGGGCGAACTCGCTGTCCACGACCGGGATGTGCTCGGTCGCGACGACGAGGACGATCGCCGGACGGACGCGAGCAGGCGTGGTCATGACAAGGGGGTCAGTGCTTGTCGCCGTCGATGAGCCACGAGTCGCCGTCACGGACGAAGGTCAGCGTGTGGGTCTCATCGCTCTTCTGGCCGTCCTTGGGCTTGAAGGTCAGCTCGACCTTCGCCGTGTTGTTCGCGGCGTCGGCCGCGACCGAACGGACGTCCACCGACTCGATGGTGCTCCAGAAGGTCTCGTAGCCGTCGCGCCCGCCGGACGCCTGCTGGAACGCGGGCGTCAGCAGGGCGAAGGTGTCGTCGCGCTTGTTCGCCTTCGTGACGTCGCGGTAGTACGACTCCACGAACCGGGTCAGCTTCGCGTCGTCCTGGGCCGTGTTGGCGGCAGTGGTCGTCGTCGTGGTGGTCGACGAGGAGCTCGAGGAGCTGCTGGACGACGAGCTCGACGGCGTCTGGGTCTGGGTCTGCGTGGAGGTGACCGTGGTGGTGGTGCCCGGGGTCGGCTTGGTGGTGCCGAAACCGTCGGTCAACGCGTAGGCGATCCCGAGGGCGACCAGCGCGAGCACCACGAGCGCCACGATCCACGCCGTGGACCGCGACCGCCGCTGGTCGCGGGGGTCCCCGCGGCGGCCGTCGGAGGGGTCCGGCACCAGCGGAGGGAGGGGCGGCGGCGTCTCGAGCCGTTGGGTGCTCTCGACGGGGGTGCCGAGGACCTCGGTGGCGGCGGCAGCCCCTGCCCCTCCGAGGGCCGCCCCCGCGGGCAGCGCCATCGTGACGTCGCCGTGGGCGATGCGGTCGAGCCGCTCGGACGCCGTGGCCATGTCCCACCGCCGCCCGGGGTCCTGGTCCATCATCGCCGCGATCGCGCCACCCATGGCTCCGGCCCGCTCCACCGGTCGGGCGTCGCCGCGGGCGATCGCCTGGAGCGTGGCGAGCGGGTTCGCCTGCGCCTCGTAGGGCGGTTGGCCCTCGACGGCGTAGTAGAGGGTGGCCCCGAGAGCCCAGACGTCGGAGGCCGGGGTCGGGTCGCCGCCGCGAGCCAGCTCGGGCGAGAGGTAGCCGGGGGTGCCGGTCATGAACCCGGTCTGCGTCAGCTGGTCGTCGGCGTGCGCGCGGGCGATGCCGAAGTCGCTGATCTTGGGGGTGCCCCCGAGGTCCATGAGGATGTTCCCCGGCTTGATGTCGCGGTGGACGATGCCGCTCGCGTGGGCGCGGGCGAGCGCGCTCGCGACGGCCGACCCGATCTCCGCGACCCGGGTGGGGGGCAGGGCCCCGACCTCACGGATCAGCTCGGCGAGGCTCTGGCCCTCGACGTACTCCATCACCAGCCAGTGCGAGTCGTTCTCGTCGACCACGTCGAACACCCCGACGGCGTGCGGGTCGTTGAGCGACGCGGCGATCCGCGCCTCCCGCATCGCCCGTGCAGCAGCTGCCGGCTCGCCCGGCAGGGCGCCGATCTGCTTCACCGCGACCTCTCGACCGAGCACCCTGTCGAGGCACAGCCACACCGTGCCCATCCCACCGCTGCCGATGGGACGGACCACCTCGTAGCGTCCGGCGATGACCTGGGGCTGCACTGGGGTCCTTTCGATCGGGTCCGGGTTCACCCTATTGGCCGCGGCACGTCCTTGACACTCCACGGCAGACCCGTGACAGGCTGCCATGGTGCGGCCGAGCCTGTACGAGTTCGCCGGGGGCGACGAGGCGCTCCTCGCCCTCGCGCGCGCCCACCACGAGCGGTGCGTCGCCGATCCGATGCTGAACCACCCGTTCACCAAGGAAGACCTCAACCCGAAGCACGTCGAGCGCCTGGCCGCCTACTGGGCCGAGGTGCTGGGTGGGCCGCCGCGTTACTCCGAGCAGCTGAGCGACCACTCGTCGATGCTGCGGATGCATGCCGGCAACGGTCCCGGCATGCTCGAGCTCGGCCCCCGGTTCGTCGACTGCTTCGTGGCGGCCGCGGACGACGTGGGCCTGCCTCCCGATCCCGAGTTCCGGGCGGCCCTGCGGGCCTACATGGAGTGGGCGGTCGCCGACGTCAACGAGTTCCACGACGAGGACTCCACCGTGCCGACCGGCCTGGGTATGCCGCGCTGGGACTGGGAGGGTCTGGTCACCTCCGGTCGCGACTGACCTCGGCGCGGACGCGAGGTGCGGGGCGCTCAGGCGAGGGCGTCGACGACCTGGTCGGCCGCGGCATACGGGTCGGTCGTGCCGTCCACGACGGCGGCGGCAAGCTCGTCGACACCGTTGCCGTGGCGCAGGTCGCCCATCTTGGCGCGCAGCGCCTGGAGGGCGATCGACTCGATCTCGTCGCCGGCCCGGCGGACTCGTCGATCGCGCAGGGTGCCGGACTCCTCCATCCACGACGTGTGCTTCTCGATCGCCTCGATGACCTCGTCGATGCCCTGCCCCTGCTGGGCGACGGTCTTGATGACCGGGGGACGCCAGAGGCCGGGCTCGGTGCGGTCGCCGAGCGAGATCATGTGGCGGATGTCGCGCACCGTGGCGTCGGCGCCGTCGCGGTCGGCCTTGTTGACGACGAAGATGTCGCCGATCTCGAGGATGCCCGCCTTGGCGGCCTGGATGCCGTCACCCATGCCCGGTGCCAGCAGGACGATGGTCGTGTCGGCCAGCCCGGCGATCTCGACCTCCGACTGCCCGACGCCCACGGTCTCGACGAGGATCACCTCGCACCCGGCGGCGTCGAGCACGCGCAGCGCCTGGGGGGTCGTCCACGACAGGCCGCCGAGGTGTCCACGGCTGGCCATCGAACGGATGTAGACGTCGGGGTCGAGCGCGTGGTCCTGCATCCGCACCCGGTCACCGAGCAGCGCACCACCCGAGAACGGCGATGACGGGTCGACGGCGAGGATGCCGATTCGCTTGCCCTGCTTGCGAAATGCGCCGACGAGGGCGTTGGTGGACGTCGACTTGCCGACGCCGGGACTGCCGGTGATCCCGATGATGTGCGCCTGCCCGGTGTGCGGCGCGAGTGCCGCCATCACCTCGCGGAGGGCAGGGTGGCGGTCCTCGACGAGGGAGATCAACCGCGCGACGGCGCGGGGCGACCCTGCCCTGGCCGACTCGACCAGGGCAGGGACGTCGACGGTGCGGGGAGCCAAACGTCAGACGCTGTCGGAGGTGCTCGGGACGCGCACGATCAGCGCGTCACCCTGGCCGCCACCGCCACAGAGGGCAGCGGCGCCGACCCCGCCGCCACGACGCCCGAGCTCGAGGGCGAGGTGGAGGGCGATCCGCGCGCCGGACATGCCGATCGGGTGGCCGAGGGCAATGGCCCCACCGTTGACGTTCACCTTGTCGACGTCGATGCCGAGCTCCTTCGCGGAGGCCAGGCCCACGGCCGCGAACGCCTCGTTGATCTCGACGAGGTCGAGGTCGGCGGGGGTGATGCCCTCGCGCTCACAGGCCTTGGCGATGGCGCGGGCGGGCTGCTGCTGGAGGGTGGAGTCGGGGCCGGCGACGACGCCATGTGCGCCGATCTCCGCGATCCAGGTGAGCCCCAGCTCCTCGGCCTTCGTCTTGCTCATGACCACGACGGCAGCCGCGCCGTCGCTGATCTGGCTGGCCGAGCCGGCCGTGATGGTGCCGTCCTTGGAGAACGCCGGACGCAGCTTGCCCAGCGTCTCGGTGGTCGTGTCGGCGCGGATGCCCTCGTCGGTCTTGAACTCGAGCGGGTCGCCCTTGCGTTGCGGGATGGAGACCGCGACGACCTCGTCGTCGAAGAGGCCGTCCTTCCAGGCGCGCGCGGCGAGCTGGTGGCTGCGGGCGCTGAACTCGTCCTGCTGCTCGCGGGTGAACTCCTGGTCGCCGGTGTTGGCCTGCTCGGTGAGCAACCCCATCGCCTGGTCGGTGAAGGCGTCCCACAGGCCGTCGAAGGCCATGTGGTCGCGCATCGTCACGTCGCCGTACTTGAAGCCCTCGCGGGACTTCTCGAGGAGGTGTGGAGCGTTGGTCATCGACTCCTGACCCCCGGCGACCACGATGTCGAACTCACCCGCGCGGATCAGCTGGTCGGCCATCGCGATGGCGTTGATCCCGGAGAGGCAGACCTTGTTGATGGTCAGCGCGGGGACCGTCATCGGGATGCCGGCCTTGGCGGCGGCCTGGCGGGCGGGGATCTGGCCCGCACCGGCCTGGAGCACCTGGCCCATGATGACGTAGTCGACCTGGTCGGGGCTCACCCCGGCCTTCTCGAGGGCACCCTTGATGGCGAAGCCCCCGAGGTCAGCGCCCGAGAAGTCCTTGAGCGAGCCGAGGAGGCGGCCCATGGGGGTGCGGGCACCCGCGACGATGACGGAAACGGGACGGTCAGACATGGTTGGAGGCCTCCAGCGCCATTGGGGATTACCTGGGTTCACTCTAATGCGCGAGGCGGTATGCGGGTCCGCCCGGGCGGGTGGTGCTGACCACACTCGGGTATGCCGCGTGGTCACGGACGTCAGCCGGTCGCCTCACGAATCCCGTTGCCGGACTTCAGGATTCGTGGATCCATCGGGTTGACAGGCCGCGTTTGCCCTGAATAGACTTCGAACACACGTTCGAAGTAGTGGATCGTAGCGATGGATCGTGATGACCGGGGGGTTGATGGCTGTGCGCGGTTGGACAAGTACGAGAGCGGTGTCGTCGGCGACGCCCTCGTTCGGCTCCGGCTCGCTCACCGCCGCCATCGTGCGCGACGCCGACCCGACGGTCCTCGCGGCGGCCGTGTTCGCGCTCTCGAAGTCCGACGTCGCGGCGCTTGACCGGAGCGAGGCAGAGGCCTACATCGTGGCCTGCGAGCGGGTGGCGGCCGCCGTCGAGTCTCGCCAGTCGCTCGCCATGGACACCCTCGCGGCTCGCGTCGAGGACGACCACTTCCGACGACTCGAGGAGTCGGGTCTGTCGGTGGGAGCCGCCGGGATCGACACCCACGGGCTGGTGGCCTCGGCCCTGTCCCCCGCCCTGCACTGCGCGACGCGCACGGTGCAGCGCCGTCTGGTCGCGGCGCGATGGCTGGCCTGCGAGTTCGGTGCGACGTTCGACGCCGCCTGGGACGGCGACCTCGAGCGTCGCCGCACTGAGGTGGTGGTCGAGGCGGGCCTGTCGGTGCCGGCGGAGCTGCGCGGCGCCTTCGAGGCACTGGTCCTCGAGTCCTCGGTCGACGAGGTCACCGGCGAGTACGTCGTGGTGTCCGACCGGGTGCGTGAGCTGTCGCGCGCCGAGCTCGCGAGCCGGGCGACCAAGATCGCCCGCGAGCTCGACCCGTCCAGCGAGGAGACGGCCGCCGCCCGTGCCAGGGACGGCCGCCGGGTCGTCATCCAGCCCGACCGCGGCAACCCCGGCATGGCTCGCTGGGTCGTGACCGTCCCCACCGACGCCAGCCGGCGGATGGCCGCGGCGGTCGACGCGCTGGCCGGTGACTACGCGCGGGCCAACCCCGGCGCCCCGATCGACGCCGCGCGGGCGGATGCGCTGACCGACCTCGTGCTCTCCAGCGCTGAGGTGTCGACGGTGGTCGAGCTGCTGGTGCCGGCCCTCCCGGCCACGGCAGTGCTCGTCGCGTCGCAGTCCGGCCACGCGTCGGCACCCGCTGACCCGACGCCCGACCCGGACACGTCGGCAGGCGCGCACCCGTCGGCAGGCGCGCACCCGTCAGCAGGCTCGGACGAGGTTCGTCAGCGCACGCAGGGGCAGACCGTCCGCTGGGTCATTCCCGGGGTCGTCGACGACCCACGACACGGCGCACTCGCCCCTGAGGTCGTGGCGAGGCTGCTCAGCGACCCCGACGTCGCACTTCGGCTGGCGCGCCTCGACCCGGACGGTTCGATCGTGCAGGACCCCACCACCTACAGACCGAGCGCCTCGGTCCGGCGGCGGGTCCGGTCGAGGGATGGCGGCTGCAGGTTCCCCGGGTGCAACGTGCCCGCCCGCAACACCGATCTGGATCACGTCGTCGCCTTCCCGCACGGCCCCACCGACCCCGCCAACCTCGTCTGCCTGTGCCGCACCCACCACGGGTTCAAGCACCACGGCGGGTGGACGCTGAGCCTTTCCACCAACGGCACGGTGACCTGGCGGGCCCCGGACGGGCGCAGCTGGGTCACGGAGCCTCGACCCCACGGGATCCGCGCCGACCTGCAGCTCACTGACGGGCTGGATCCCCAGCGGCGGCACGACCTCCGCCGTGGGTGGCTGCCGGGGTTGCCCGTCGGCATGACCCCGGCCGACCTCCTCGGTGCCGAACACTGCCTCCCCGACGACCCACCCGAGAGCCCGCACACCCCGCCTGCCCCGCCCGACTGGGCCGACCTCGACCCAGCCCGGAAACCGGCAGTGGCAGTGAACTCCTGGTCAGCCCTCGAACAGCACCTCGAACGCCTGCTGGCCCTCGCAGCCTGACCTCAGCGCGGCCTGGCGTCCGACCGCTCCGCTGAGCCACCACCTCCCGACTCCTGGCCAGGGGTGCGGCACCGATCCCCAGATCCGGCGCCAGCATGCGGCACCGGTGGCCGCACGTGGGTCGATCAGCCGGTGTGGACGTCGGTGACCCGCTGGCCGTCGGGGGCGATGATCGACACGGTGATGCGCAAGGGGCCGGACAGCGGGATGAAGGCTTCGTACGGCGGCGGGGGGTTGAGCCCGCGGCGAGGCCGGTTGCGCACGACGACGATCTCGGTGGTTCGGGGGAACCCGCCCGACGCCAGCGGGATCTCGTCGAGGGGGAACGACCCGGAGAGGGTCCGTGGTCGCAGCCCCGGACCGACCGGCGGCCGGAAGGGCTCGCGCGGCAGGAAGGGACCGCCGGGGCGGACCCCTTCGCCGGGCAGTGGACCGGGGAGCCGTCCGGGGAAGGGCTCGGGCACGATCGGTCCCGGCGGCAGCGGCCCGGGCTCGATCCCACCGGGACCGATCGGCCCCGGACCGACCGGTATCGGACCGACCGGCCCCGGGCCGACCGGTATCGGGAGCGGACCGAGCAACCGCTGCTGGGCGACGATCTCCATCACGTAGGGCGGCCTGCGGCGGTAGCTCGCAGTGGTGATGATGCCCAGGTGCACGCCCCGCCCGGCGATCGCGAACACGTCGACGATCGAGACGGTCACGTCCGGTGGTGGCGGCACCCACCCGGGCACGGTCAGCTCGCGGACCACCTCGCGCCCGAACGGGTCGACCAAGCGCACCCGCACGTCCACCGGATCGGCGGCCACCGGGCGGGTGAACCACAGGGCAAGTGGTGAGCGACCCGCCGCCCGAGCCCCCTGCTCGAGCACCGGGGTGGTCGCTGCCGCAGCGGGGGCACTGGCGAGCGGGGTGGTCGGCACCGCCTGCAGCTCGATCGACGCCACGGCCTGGGCGCCCGCCTCGCCATCGAGCCGGTGGACCCCGGCGGGCAGCACCCTCGGTGGCGCCGTCGTGGCCGACCGCACCACGACACCCCGGTGGTCCGGCCCCCACACGTCGGCGGCCAGCGGTTCGAGCTCGGGCGGCCCGGGCGGCACGAGCAGGGCGACCACGTCGGAGGCCGGTGACGGCAGTCCGCGTTCGCCCTTCTGCGGCACGACATCGACGGGCACGGCAACGGCACGCAGCAGCCACTGGTCCCACCTGCCCGGGAGGGTGCCCGTCCACGTCGCCGAGTAGATGGGCTGCCCCAGCACGGGGTCGACGTCCGTCGGTGACGGGACCGTCGTCACCGTGACGTCGGCGAAGGCCGGACCCATCGTCGAGACCTCGCGGGCCGCCTCGTCCGAGGTGGTCCGGTAGATCAGGAAGCGTTGCACCGCAATGGCACTCGCGGCATACAGGCTGATGGTGACGGTGCCGTCGACGGCGATCGACGGTCGCGCGACAGGAGGCGCGGGGCGGCGCAGCCGCGGGGCCATCACGGCTTGGAAGTGCTCGTGCGGGGTGCCGCTGGACGGCCAGGGGCTCTCGATGCCGGTCTTGGTCATCGTCGTGACGACGAAGAGGTGGATGTCGTTGCTGCCCTTGGGCAGGGTCACGTCGTGCGCGCGGACGGCCCCGTCGACCTCCACGAGTCGGCGGAAGGAGGCGCGACGCTGCGTGGGGGTCATGGCGTCGTAGGCGTTGCGCAGGTCGAGCAGCCGCTGACCCGGCACGGTGGCGTCCGGCGCTCGCGCGGGCAGACCTGCGCGCTGGCGCAGTGACGTCTCGTTGACCTCCCAGATGATGCAGGTGCGCACATCGGCACCGCCGGGCAGCGACCACGCCACCCGCACGTGGCTGCAGCCCTGCGCATCGACGGTGCTGCCGAGGGGCACGCCGGGCAGCGGCGGTGGCGGCAGCGGGACGACGGGCACAGGACTGGCGGCACTGGTGCGAGCGGGGTTCGGGTCCACCGGCGACCAAGGGGTCGGGCTGGACCCGACCAGGAGGTGTCGCCGCGCCCAGACCTGGACCCCCCACCGGCTGGTGCTGCCGAAGTCGAGGGACGGGACGTCGGCCACGACGGCATACCGACGTCCGCCGTCGCCCTGGCCGGGACCGGGGGTGACGACCTCCGTGCCATCGGCGCTGAGGGGCTGCACCGTGCACCCGCTCGGCACGGGCGTGTCACCCGAGAAGGTGAAGCCGAGGTCGCGACGGAAGCAACCCGTGGGCGTCGTGGGGGTGGGGTTGTCGGGCCACATGCCCACCGGAGGCTTGTCGTTCGGCGTCGCCATGGGGAAGTACATGGCGACGATGTCGACCTGCGTGGGCGTGCGCTCGAGCCACTCGACGGCGACCTCCGCCTTGAGCGTGCCCGGGCAGGTGGCGCTGCCGGCGTAGTGGGTGTCGAGGGCGACCGAGATGAGGCGGGTGGGTTGGGGAGCCGGCTCGGTGCCGTCCCACGTGACGTCCTGCCAGGGCGACCAGATGCCGTGCACGTCGCTGACCGCCACGGCATACCCGACGTGCCGCCCACCGCTGCCGATCGGGATCTCCTGGCCACCGTCGACCAGCGCCACCCGGTTGAACCCGGTGTTGCCCTCGGTGCCGTCGGGGCTGATGAGGAGTGGCCGGTCTCCCCCCGCACCACGCTTGGGCAGCAGCGACTGGGCCGCCCCGGCACTGCCGAGGTCGTACCGCGCGAGCGCCGACTCGGTGACCGGCGAGGTCGCGGCGTTCTTGGGCACGCGGTCCCAGGTGAGCCGGATCGACTCCCGCCAGGGGGCGTCGGGAGTGATCGGCCCGACCAGGCCCGCGCGCTCCGACAGCAGCGCCGTCGGCGTCGGCACGACCAGGTGCGGTTCGGGAGCTGGCGCGTAGGCGGCGAACTCGGCCCCTCCACGGTCCGGTGGGGCGAGCCGCGAGTACCTGCCGGTGACGAGGAAGTCGCAGTGGCCCACGGCCACTTGGAGGTCGTCGAGCCGTTCCATCGAGTACGACGCCCCGAAGCCGGTGGCGAGGTTGAGGAACGGGTCGCTCAGCGCGGGGAGCATGAGCATCGGCCAGGGCCCCGTGTCAGCCTGGGTCGTGAGCGACGAGGTGCGCCCGTCCTGCTGTGGTGGGTCGACCACGCGCGGGCTGGTGACGGCGAACTGCTGGTACTCCCGCACGGACAGGTCGTACAGCGGCGGCAGCTCGGGGAACAGGTCGCGGCGCACCTCCTCGACGAGCAGCTTGGGGTCGGGGGCCGTCCACGGCGGCGCCACCCGGCCGACCTCGGTGAGCGGACCCCAGCCGATGGGCGGGCCACCCCGCAGGAGGCGGTGGACGGCGGCGTCGACCGGGGACATCGGGGTGGCGATCGGGCCCTGGTCGCTGGTGTCGTACTCGAACCCGGCGCTCGGCTGGTCCACGGGCAACCCGACGACCTCCAACGGCCGCCACGACGGGTCGTCGACGATGTCGGCGAGGGGCTGGATCGCCACGCTGATGTCGGTGCCGTTCCAGACCTTGGCGTAGGTCGCGCCCGAGGTGCGGACGGTGATGCTGAGGGGGTCGGCGTTGAGCGGCTGGACCGACCCGGCCGCGACCGCGTGGTCGGCATCATCGCCGCTGCGGAAGAGGTAGACCGCCACGGGCACAGCGGGATCCAGCGGACGACAGGTGACCCGCACGCACCCGGCCTCGACCGGACCCCACGTGACGAACGGGATGCGGTCGCCGGAGACGGTGGTCCGCGCGCGCTTGGGCGCGTCCTTGGGGCTGCGGGTCCACACGGTGAACGGTCCTCGGGGCACCCCCAGCCCGGGTCCGCACGCCCAGGTGAGGTGGATGTCGAGCGAGCGCAGCTTGAGCTGGCGGTCGTCGAAGGCGGCGATGCCTGGCGTCACGTGGGTGGCGGCGTGCGACGCGAGCACCCCGGTGTCGAAACCGCCAGCGTCCATCGCCCCCGGTCCGAACTGGCGGAGCTGCTCCCGTTGGCGGGCAGCGAGGGTGGCCCAGGGCAGCCGGACGGCCTTGGCGCGGAAGCGTGACGCGTCGGACCTGCGTGCCATCAGAGCTCCTCCTCCCAGGGTGCGCGCTGCATCGGGACGTCCACGGCCACCGCCCGCGACTCGGCGCTGCCCGCGAGGGCGTCCGCAGCGACGACCAGGTCGAGGGTGGCTCGAGTGCCCCGTGCCCCCGGGGCGAGGAGGACGATCGCTCGGCCCAGGCCCGGCCCGCGGATGATGCGGGTGATCCCCGCCGTCGGGAGCGCACCGGGGGGCGCTGCAGCGGTGCTGGGCTTGAGCGACAGCCAGTCGGTCATCCGCGCCGCCCACCAGTGGTGGGTCGGGTCGACGGAGTCGATCGGGCCCTGCACCTGGGTCGGCATGAGCCGGGAGCGCCACAGCGTCTCGCTGCACTCGACGACCAGCGCGAGCGGGGTGGGTGTGGTGTCGGTCGACCAGAGCACCTGCACGCTCGGCGCACCCGGCGTCTGGGGCGTGGTGAGCCCGGCTGCCTGGAACGCCGCATCGAGCTGGTCACCGGTCGGGGCGTCCGGCAGGGCCGCGAGCGGCCCGATCGCCGGGACGACGGTATGCCGCCAGCGCGCCTCGCGCAGCAGGTCCGCCAGCTGCGCGACGGTGCCGAAAGCACTGGTGGTGAAGCCGATCCGGTGGACCAGCCCTCGAGCGCTCGCTGGCGACCCCTTCGGCACCGCGTGCACGTCGATGAGGTAGTCGGTGAGCGGCTCGAGGTCGTACGGCAGCTCGAGCACGTCGTGGCGGACCCGCTCGCCACTGAGGTCGATGCATCGTTGCCCCTCCCCGAGCACCTCGAGCACGGCCTCCTCCCACGGGGTCGACACCACCATGCCCTTGAGCTTCTTCAGGTGCACCCCGTCGGCGACCAGGGGCACGGTGAAGCCGGTGCCGGGAGCCCCGCCACCGGGGGGAGCCGGGTGCTTGCCGGAGGCCGACAGCACGATGACCCGCAGCTCCTTGTCGTAGGCGTCGAACAGGGCGGCCACGTTCTGGGTGGCGAGGGCGATCCGGATCGGCTCGGCACACAGGACGCCGACGTCGTCCATGCCGGGAGCGGAGGCGAGCAGCCAGGGCGACAGGTCCTTCGGCGACTTGTCCGCGCCGTCGGCGGTGAACCGGTAGCTGTCGGTGTGCCCCCCGTCCCACGAGGGTGCGGAGGTCGGTTCGCTGTCCTGCTTCACCGAGGCAGCGCGCCAGTCGACAGCCACCGTGTAGGCGCGACCGGGCACGAGGAGGGCGTGGTCGTCGGGGTCCTGCGTGAGGGCGGTCGAGATGGCCTCCTGCTCGCTGGTCACCACCGAGGTGTCCCACGACCAGCGGCTGGCCTCACTGGTGAGCACGCCAGTCATGGCCACCAGGTGGAACGCGGGCGGTTGCTGGTCCTTGGGGAAACGCTCTGTGTCCCAACCGATCTCGACCGTTGCGACCCCTTGGAGGTCCCGCGAGTGCACGAGCAGCAGCGTCTGCGGCCAGGTGGAGCGGGACGCGACGCGCGCCGCGACCTGGCCGGCGCGGCATACCGGGTCGAACCACGGGCCGTTCCCGTCGACCCACGCCGCAGGCAACGGGTTGTCGCTGTCGAGGCGGTCGCCGGAGTCGAGGCCACGCTGGTCGAGGACGTTGCCCTTGTCGTCGAGCCACCGGACCACGAGCCGCTGCACGAAGACCTCCTCGGGCACGAGCAGCAGCATGGTGAGGTCGCCGGCGCCGCCGTCGGGACGGATCCGCAGCAGGTCGCGCAAGTCGCTGGGCGTGAACTTGAGGCGCGCCCAGGCGCGCTTGACGCGCTCCATGTCCGCTTCGGTGCCGAGCGGGGCCGGTTGGTCGGAGTCGCGCACCGGGGAGCGCAGGATCCGTCCTTCGCAGCCGAGCCCCGTGGTGGCCGCACGGTCGAGCTGCGGGTCCCACCCCTGGGCCAACCGGACGGCCTGGACGTCCCCGAGGCTGGCACCGCCCGCCAGCGCCTGCGCCACCTCGCCGAGCGCGCTGTCGTCGGTGGCCGTGGCGCGGCTCGACCACACCGTGCCCGCGGTCGCGACCCACGCCTTGAGCGGGTCGGGCACGTCGCGTCCGCGGCGGGGCTTGCAGCAGCGCACCGAGTCACCGAGCACGACCGCCGGCGTGGTGCCCTGGAGGATGTCGATCGCCGGGTCGCCGGTGCGCCAGGCCTCGGTGACGTCGCACTCACCGTGCACGGGCCGGGTGCGCAACGTGTCAGGCGGGTCGGGCCAGGGAATGCCGTCGAGGCTCCAGCCGACACTGCTCGGCCCGGGCGGCTTGCGGTCGAACGTCCAGAGCACCGGCGCGGGCGGGGCGGCCGGGTTGCAGACGGTCCCCCACCGGTCGGTGACGCTCGTGGTGAGCGTCTCGCCGTACGGCAGCGCGCGGCTGAACGGCGTGGGGAGCCAGTTGAGCAGGGCAAGTGCCGGCCCCGAGGACGGGTCGGCGGGCGAGGTCTGCTTCCACCACGAGCTCGGCGTCTTGCCGGCGGGGGGCGCCGGTTGCAGGTCGCCGGTGAGCGTCACTCCCGTGATCTCGTAGGTCCACCACCGGTCGCCGAGTCGCACCCACGGCTGCGCGCCGCTGGCGCCGAGCGGGGTGCCACCCATGACGGGGCCACCGACGGCGGGGGCGGTGTTGAAGAGCACGACGGGGATGGCGTCCAGCGGCACCGAGGGGGGTGTGCCGCTGGCGCCGGTCTCCAGGGCGTCGGCGAGCTTGCCGTCGATGGCGCGCTCGGCCCCGGTGCCCTCGACGAGGGCGGGCGACCGCGACACCAGGCTGACGCCGGCGACGAGAGGTGGCGGGGTCAGGGTCTCCGACGGTGGGTTGCCGATCGTGAGGGAGACGCAGCCCTTGACGGAGAAGAAGAAGAAGTCGACCTCGCCGCACACCTCACCGTGGACGTAGGTGATGTCGGGGCTGCTCGGGGTGGTGCGGCCGACGAGCACGTCGAGCTCGGCGCTGGCCCCGATGCTGATGATGAACAGCCGCAGCTCGCCGCGGACGTAGATCTTGCCGGCGAGGAAGAACGGGTCGAAGCCGAGGATCGCGTCGAAGCCACCGGCGACCTCGAGGTAGAGCCCGATGCTCTTGCTGCCCATGAGCACGCAGCTGATGTGGAACCCGGTCGCGATCGCCATGCCACCGGTGACGGGCGGGAGCACCGGGATGTTGATGCCGTTGCCGTGCACCATGAGGTAGCCGCTGCCCGTGATGACGTCCAGCACCTCGACCGTCACCCGGTCGTCGTAGGACCCGAGGTCCACGAGCCAGTTCTGCGGGTTGCGGGTGTCGAAGAACGCCTTGACCGGCACCCTGATCTTCAGCAGCTTCTGGATCTCGTATGCCGCCACGATGCCGAGCGTGATCGTGCCCCGGCCGAAGTCGATGTCGAGGACCGCGAGGAACGTCGCGCTCTGGCTGGCGTCCTTGAGCACCGGGGGCAGCTTGAGGACGTCGGCCTTCATCACCAGCAGCAACCGCGGTCCGGGCACCTCGATGAGGATGATGCCCTTGAGGTGGACGACGAACCCGCCGTCGACGGTGCCGAGGAGCATGCCCGCCGCGAACGCGTAGGAGCCAGCCGTGTGGGTCCAGCCGTCAGGGTGCATGACGTGCCCGCGCTGCAGCTGGGCCTGGAGCCAGTCGAGGGATGGCACAGGCCTTGTGGCGTAAGGCGATTCGTCGCGCGCGTAGTTGATGCCGACGCCGCCGAGGAAGCCGTAGATGCCCAGTCCCGAGTTACCGAGGAGCAAGGGCACGGGCAGCTCGACCTCGGCGCCGATGAGCACCCCGGTGACACCGTTCTTGGTCTCGACCGCGAGGACCGCGCTGGCCCTCAGGCTGATCGGGGTCACGGTGAGGTCGAAGTAGCCCTTGAACCCGAGCGGCGTGAACTCCAGCGAGCCCTTGCCGTGCAGGACGCCGGGCACGTCGAGCGAGGCGGCGAGCTTGGTGAGGGTGAGCTCGAACGGTCCGTCGAGCCGTGCCCTGATCCGCACCGTGTCGACGGTGACGATGCCGAGGTCCAGCCCGAGGCCGACCTCGACCTCCATGTAGGTCGGGTTGTCGCGGCTGACCCGGAAGCCCAGCACCCGCAGCAGCTCGTCGAGCGGCGGGCTGGCGCTGAGCGCGCCGGCCGGGATGTCCAGGCTGTACCCCTTGCTGGGGTCGAACACCGGGATGGGCAGGTAGTCGACGTGACCCGGGTGGGCCGGGTCGGGCGCGGTGTTCCACGACGACCGCACCCCGATCGCCTTGTAGCGCGTGGTGACCGGGTGGTCGGGGTTCACCTTGACGATGGTGAGGTCGAAGGTGAACGTGACCTCGATGTCGAGCAGCACGCTGACGGTCGTGCCGCGCGGGTCGACGGTGGCCGAGCCGTCCGGGGCGATGATGCCCTGGCTGACGACGAGCTCGCCCCCGCGGAGGATGAGCTTCTGGGTCTTGATCAGGCTGCTCGCACCGAGCGCGATGCTGCCGAGGGAGACGAGCGCCCCGGCCGCGGGCGAGAGCTCGGCGGCGGCAGAGCTGAGTGGCGCGAGGACGCTGAGCGCGCCGAGCACGTTGAGGGCGGTCTCGTTGGAGTGCGCGAGGTCCATCTGGGCCAGCCCGTCGAGGTCGGCCTCGGCCGCGCGGAACTCGGCGCTGACCAGCCAGGACTCGCGGTCCTCAGCGATCCGCAGCCGCACGAGGAAGGTGCAGATGCCGTCGGAGGGGTTGCGCGGCCCGGTGCGCAGCGCGGGTTGGGAGTGCTGGCGCAGCGCGGTCTCGGCGGCCGTCTCGATGTCGAACTCGCCGTAGACCTCCGCTCTGATGAAGGTGCTGCGCAAGAGCTCGACCCGCACGCCGAGCTTGCGGAAGCAGTCAGGGCGGCCACCGGTCGGCGGCGTGCGGTCCACCTCGCGGGCCGGTGGCCGCACGACTCTCTCCACCCGTGCGGTGATGGTCTCCCGGCCGTTGCCGGCCGTGGTCGCGCGGGCCCGCCACCAGGCGCCGCTGCCGGCAGCTGGGGGCGGGGTGGTTCCCTCCGCGGACGTGGTCTGGGCCTTGGCCTGGGTGAACCCGTCGGCGGTGCCGGCGGTGACGTTCGTGAATCCCTGGTGCAGCAACAGCTCGACGAGCACGTCACGGCGGCGCTCGCTGAGCAGGCGGTTGTAGGTCGCGTCGCTCGACGAGTCGTGCGACGGCCCCTCCCACGACGCGTAGCCCTTGACGGTGAGCGCGGTGGCCGCGCCGATCTCGGTGACGACCTGCGGGGTGATCGCGTCGAGGAGGGCGCCACCAGTGGGAGCGGTCCCCTGGGTCGGTGCGCTGGCGGTCCCGACGTTGGAGGAGTTGGTGGCGTAGAGGTGCACGGGAGTGGCGGGTCGGCCACACACTGCGCAGTTGTTGGGGGCACCCGTGCTGGTGTTGAAGGGGTCGGGCTTGGCGAACCGGAAGTAGGCGTCGACCGCCTGCGGCTGGGTGGGTGGCAGGGTGGCCGTGACGTCGACCCGCGCGCCGGTCGCGACGGGGACGTCTGCCTCGACCGACGGACCAGCCGTCCCGCCGGCCCAGCTCCAGTTCGCAGCCACGGGCGGGTCGGTCGTCAGCTTCACGTGGGTGGCGGTCTCCGACACCCTTCGTATGCCGTGGGGCCGGATGTTCGTCGGGGTCACGGTGACGGTCGACGAACCGGCGCCTGCGGCGCTCGTCGCACTGCGGCGAACGACGGTGAAGGTGCGGGTGGTCGGGTTGCCGGCGCCGTCGGTGGCGGTCACCGTGATGCTGAGGTTGCCGCTGGACGGGACGGTGAGCTCGACCCGGTCGTCGGCGGTGACGGTGCCATCGACGCTGATGCTGATCGTGATCGGCGCCAACCCACCCGCGGTGTCGACGAAGAGCGTGGCGTGCTCGGGCAGCTCGGCCGCGCCGGTGCCCGGGTCACCGATCCACTCCCCCGACGCCGTCCGGAAGCTCACCGAGAGGGCCGGTGTGCCTCCGCGGTTGACGACCTCGGCCTCGAAGATGCCGGTGACGCCCGCGTGCACGCCGAGGCCGATCCACAGGTTGCGCACCCCGGCGCTGACGGCGATGCCCTGCAGGCCCGTCGGGGCCACGAAGAGCCGCGCCTCGGGGAGGTAGAACCCCTGCCAGTCGGCGGGCATCGAGCGGGCCTCGGCGGGGACGGCCGGGACGGTGGGGCCGGCGGTGCCCGACAGGTCGAGGACGGCGGTGCGGAACGCGAAGCCGACGACGTCGGAGGGGCCGACGAGCGCGTAGGGCGGGTTCATCGAGATGAACTCGTAGATGTGGTCGACCGGCGTGCCGCCGGTCTCGGCCGACAGCAGCTCGACGCCGACCGACTGGCCGGCGAGCTGCTTGGCGCGGATCCGAAGGGCGGGGAGCGTGAACGTGACCGGCATACCGTTGGCGCGCAGCTGGCCCTGGCCGTCGAGGTCCGCCCCGCGCAGGAACGGGAGTCGCACCAGCACGATCGGCACCGACAAGGTGACCCGCCACCCGCCGTCACCGACGCCGCCGGTCTGGTGCAGGCCCAGCTCGACGCTGACGCTCGGATCGGGGAACTCGATGGGCGTCGTCGAGGTGGTGCCGCCGTTGCCGAAGCCGCCAGAACCCGGGTCGAGGGTGATCGGCGTCGGCCACGTACCCGTCGCGGTGTAGACGTGCCAGGTGCCGTCCGCATCGGTCTGCAGCCCGTCGTCGGTGCCGTTCAGCCCCTGGAGCAGGGGACGCACCTGGTCGAGGGCGCCAGAGCTGCGCGCGCCGGCGGGAACGTCGTCCCACAGCGTCACAGCACACCTCCCCATGGGCGGCGCGAACCTCGGGAGGACGGCGGCAGGCCGACCGTCCGGTGCGAGCTGGCTGCGGGTCCCCTCGTAGCCACTCCAAGCGAATGCAAGCCAGTGGTGCGCTACGCAGGTAACCAGTGGCGGGAGTCGGTGGTCAACGCCCTGTCACAGAGCCGCCACCAGGCCCGACCCAAACCTCGACATTCACGGCACCACCGGTCGCCCCCGTCGGACCGTGTCGCAAATCGTCACCCGGAGCCAGTTGACCCTTCGCGCCCGACATTTCCCGATTGTCCCAGTTTCAGCCGTCGGCCATTCGGCCCCGACTTCTCCCCTCTTTGGTGGAACTTGGGCGTCCACCAGCGGGGCGAGGCATCTCGGCGAGCGACGCAGCTAACCTTCCCGCATGCGCAATCCCAGCCACCAGGACGACGACACCAGGACGCTCACCGAGGTCGAGCGCGCGGAGCTCATCCAGCTCCTCCGCGGTKGCTCCTGGCGAGTCCTCGGCGGCGTCTCGAACGGCTGAGCCCAGCCGCGGCGGAGAGTGCTACCGCTCTGCGGCCAGGTCCGCTGGGTCGGGCTGGGCGATCCAGTTCGCCCCCACCAGGGCCTGGTGCGTGCAGGCGTACCCCAGGCCGCGGTAGGCCTCGAACTCGAGGTCACCGAACTTCTGCCGGGCCRTGGACGAGCGCGGGAAGTCCTTGGTGATCAGCTGGAACGACTGCACGTTCGGTGGCAGCTGGGCGTTCCAGTCCGTGCCTGAGGCGGTGGCGGCGTCCGCGGCGTTGGCGGCGTTGGCGGCGTCGGCGGTACGCGGTTCGACCCGCACGGACTTGACCACGAGCACGTCGAGGTCCGGGGCGTCGTGACGTCTGGCCGTGTACCGACGCACCCACGGCGCGCAGTCCTGCGGGTCCCGACGCACGAGGTCGAGGCCGAGGTCGGCACGGATCACCGCGATGGCGTCACCGACCGCGGACCACGTGTCGGGCGGGTCGTTGCTGGCATCCAGGATGAGCACCCGGCTGCTGGATCCCGTGCGCACGCAGTGACGGACACACTCCACGAGGGCGGTGTTGTCGAGGTGCCCTCCGTCGCTCAGGTAGATCCACCGGTCGTCCGCGGACAGCCGACCAACGGCCTCGAGGGCGATCTGCGCCAGACCCGGCTTGCTCGTGAGCCACAGGCCGTTGCGCTTGCGCGGCTTGTTTCCCTCGGCGGCGTGCAGCGGGTTCCGGACCCACATGCCGACGCGGAGGTTGAACAGGGTCAGCAGGAAGCGGTACGGGGCCATCTGCACGTTGAACCGGCCCATCAGCGGAGAGATGGCCGCGCCGCTGATGGCGACCGCAGCCATGACCGAGGTCCGCCCCGCGCCTGCGAAGGCCTCGAAGCGTTTCACGCCCACCTGCAGGGTGCGGCCCTGTTCGCGAAACACGGTGACGTCCTGTGGACCGAAGACGACCGGGAAGCCGCCCCGCATGGTCGGCGTCTCGTTCGACGCCTTCGAGTTCAACGTCGCCACGACGTTCAGGTTCACGTTGACGTCGTCGAGGTCGGAGAAGCTGTACACCCTCGAGGTGATCAGCTGCTCGGCGAAGCCACCCGAGCTGTCGCGGCCGACGCAGAAGGCATCAGCCAGGCGTGACCGGTAGAAGCTGTGCATGCTGGTGGCGTTCGCGTTGACCAGGTAGGCGAGCGCGCACGCGAGGGCCGCCAGCGTCGCGGTCCACGCGACAAAGGTGTCCACCCACCCCGGACCCTTGAGCTCGATCAGGTAGTGGAAGGTCCACAACAGCACGAGGTAGAGCGCCACCGCGGCCACGATCGTCAGTGGCAACCAGGTCAGCACCCATCGTCGGGCGCGGGTCACCAGCTTCGTCTCGGCCTTGCTCTCCGGCGACGGGCCACGGCTCAGCATGCCGATGACGGCCAACAACAGGCCCGAGATGCTGCCCACCTGCAGCGACGCCTTCGAGCCCGACCCGAGCGAGGCAGCCGCGTCGCGGTCGAGGGCTGCAGGCGCGACGTCGTTGGAGGGGTCGTTGTCGCCTTGCGTCGCGAAGGTGCGGGAGACGGTGGTCTGCCGCCCGCACGCCCCGGCGTCGACGGTCCGCTCGGTGTCCGGGCTGACCCGCGCCTCGTCGCCGACTCGCGCGACAGCCTCCTGCAGGTTGTTCACCATCGCCTGCGTGCACGTGCCCTTGACCCCGAACCCGAGACCGTTGAGCACGCCCGCGGCCATCGCGGTCGGCTGGTTGCTCGTCGTCAGCCAGGTGACCCCCTTGGTCGCGGCGGGAAGGCCAGCCGTCACCACCAGCCAGGCAACCCCCAGGGCCAACAACCCCTGACGCCACACCGTCACCCGGTTGCGCGTCTTCATCTGCTGGGGGCCCAGCTCGGCGACGTCGTCGAAGGCGCTCGTCACGGCCCAGTCCTGCCACGTGAGGTAGAGGATCCCGACGAGACAGGCGAGGGTCGGCGACAGGAGCACCAGCCAGTCGCGCGCCGACCAGCCCGACGCCCACAAGAGGTCGAGCGGTGGCCCGTCCACCCGGCTGCGTTGCACCTTGCTCATGCCCACCAGCACCGCGAGGGTCGCGCTGACCCAGGTGAGGACCAGCAGGACCAGCCCGATCAGCACCACGTTCAGGGTGGCTCCCAGGACCAGGGCCACGAGTCCGTCACGCCATCTCGTCACTGGTTCGAACAGGTACCGCGTGTGGCGACGGAGCCGCTCCAGCTCCACCGAGCCCGGACGGTAGCTGTCGGCCCACCCGATCGCCGGGTCGGGCAGCTCCTTGCCGCCGCCGTAGGTGAACCGCCGGACCAGCGCCAGGGCGGCGCCGATGTAGCTGCCGCCGCTGACGGCGAACAGCGGCGGCTCTGGAGTGCCCTCCCTGATGCCCAGGGCGGAGGCGTTGTCCTGCATGGCGTGGATCCCCCCGAGGGCGAACGCGGCGGCCCGGATGCCGCCGCCGGAGGCTCCGATCACGAACGGCTGCTCCGGCGAGGCGGCCCCCGTGACAGCGGCGGCAGTAGCGGCGCTGGTGCTGGCACCGCCCGCGTCGTCGGTCACTGCACGCTCGTCCTGCGCTGCGCCCTCGACGGTCACCCCTCGCCACGTGTCCCGGAAGGTCCGCGTCACGTGGTCGGTGAGGCGCACGACGCGCCACGTCAACAGCTGGGCGATGACCCCGAGGACGACCACGTCCCACCAGGAACGACGCCACAGGTCCGTGGCGATCGCTCCTGCGACCAGGCCGACCACGAGCACCCGCAGCACCCACAACGCGAAGGACAACGCCACCGACGCCTTGATGCGTGACAGCTGCGGCTGCCACCGCAGGAGCCATCGGGGAAGGTCCTCCCAGTGCTGGCGGGCACCGTCCTCGTTGATGCGGTGCTCGGTCACCAGCAGCACCATGACCAGCTGGGTCGCGACCACCAGGAGCAGCAGGGCCTGGACGCTGCGCGGCCAGGGGCTGCTCGCCTGGGCGGCCCACGAATCCGACCTCACGTCACTGAGGGGGAGCGGGAAGACACCTGACGCTCGCAGGGCAGTCAGCGCGATGAGCAACCAGACCGCCACCCCGCACACCCCGGCCAGGTGGATGGCCGAGTCCATCTCCCGGGTGATCGCCCCCAGCTCCATGGCCTTGGACGGCCGCACCTGCGTGGCTCTTCGCTGCTTCTCGCCCTGCAGCGCCATCGCGGGCAACGTCGGTGCACGCGGTGTGGTGGGGACCGACTCGGGCGGCGTGGGTGTGTCCTGTTCAGGCATGGCGTACCTCGCGATTCCTGCATGACTGGGCCTGCCTGGTTCCACTGTGACAGTCGCCAGACTCACGGTTATCCGTCATTTGAGTGAGTTGGAGGTGACTTGACCCAGCACCCGTCCGCTGTGCGCCCCCTGCACGGGAAGGGCGCGACTAGCCCAGATCAGCGCGCGCTCGCGACTCCACCGTGATGGTGACCGAGCCGCCCACCGACTCGAGGAGACCACCCACCAACGGCACCCGCGCCTCGCCGGAGATCCGCACCACGGCGGTCTGACCGTCCGGGCTGCCCGTCCCGCGGCTGACCTGCCAGGCGACCAGGCTCTCGGGGCGCGGCCGCTGCGCCAGGTAGTCGACGGCGGTGCGCCGGACCGTCGAGTCACTGAGCGCGACGGCCCCACCCAGGCCGTGGTGGTACGCCCCGACGTCGAGCGAGTCGGCGGCATCGAGTGCGGCCCCGTCGGCTGCGTCGAGGAGCCGCATCCGCGACAGCTGGACAGAGGTCACTGCCACCGTTCCGACGACCAGCAGGATCGCGACCACGCTGAAACCCAGGATCAGCAGCGACACCTGTCCCGACTCGGGGTCCGTCGCACCGTGCCGGGTGGGCGACCGGCGACTCCAGCACCGGCTGCTGGGCGACCCCTTCACGGCTTGCCCCGGAAGCGATCGACCACGGCGACGTGGCTCGTGGTGATCGGTATCTCGAGCGGCACGAACCGTCGCGCGAACGACGGCACCAAGGGCAACGGGACCGCGACCGTCGCGGTCATCTCCACCTGACCCTCCGGTCGCAGGCACGGAGTCCCGTCGCAGACCATGCTGAGTCGTGCCTGGTTCGATCGGAATCCCTGGTCCTCGAACGCCACTCGCGCGGCCGCCTCGGCCCGCGCCCGCGCCGCAGGTTCGTCCTCGGCCGTGACGTAGGCGCGGCCCGCCTCCCGTGCCGCCGCCGACGCGGCATACGAGCCGGACTGGACGCGCGAGACGGTCATCACGAGGTAGAACAACGGCACCATCAGCAGCACGGTGAGGAACACGAACTCCACCACCGCGCTTCCGCACTCGCCCCGGGCACGCCTCCTCGAGAGCCGGAGCGTCGTCGTCATCACTGTTCCTCCAGGAAGGCACGACCGACGAGGTCGAAGCCGTCGTCCGGCCCGAGCAGTCCGAGGACGGGCAGCGGGGCCCGCACGTGCACGGACACCACCCGCACCTCTTCCTCCACGCCCACGTCAGCGGTCACGTCCTGGGCGAACCTCGAAGACAGCGACGCCGCGATGAGCTCGCGGGTCCGTTCGGCACCCTGCCCCGGGCTCGAGCCCGCGCGCGCACCGAGCCGGGCACCCTCGGAGGCGCACGAGATCAGCGTGTTGCGCACGTGGAGGGTCAGCCCCACCTGGACCACGGCCACGAACAGGACCGACACCAGGGCCGACACGAGCACGAAGTCAGCCACAGCCGACCCGGACTCGACGCCCGTGCGGGAGGCAGGCATCAGCACACTCAGCGTCGGGCGCTGTCGAGGGCGTCCGTGAAGAGCGCCTTGAGCTGGTCCTCGGCGACCGCCCACAGGGCGGCCACCAGACCGGCGGTCATCAGGGTGATCAGCACCCACCCGGGCACATCACCGCGTTCGCCGCGCACCACAGCCTGACGGGCGGCCCGGGCCAGCGCCAGCTGGGACCGCAGCAGAGTTCGGTGGAGACGTGTCATGGCATTCCTCTCGTGTCCTGCACAGGCGTCATCGGGGTCAGATCTGGAACCGGAGAAAGGCGAACCCCGGGAAGACGGCGAAGAGCACGGTGATCGGGAGCACGAGGAAGACGACCGGCACATCAATCGTCATAGATACACTGTTCATATGACGACGACCGCGACCCTGTACCTCCGACAGTCCCTTGACCGCTCCGGCGAAGGGGCTGCTGTCGACCGCCAGCTCGCGGAGTGCCGCGAGTTCTGCGCCGAGAAGGGCTGGACGGTGGGCGAGGTCTTCAGCGACAACGACACCAGCGCCACCAGCGGCAAGCGACGCCCCGGCTTCGAGGATCTGCTCGCCAGCAACCCCAGGCGGATCGTCGTCTGGCACGTCGACCGGCTCGTCCGGCTCTCCAAGGACCTCGAGCGGGTGATCGACCTGGGGGTGAATGTCTACGCGGTGAACTCGGGGCACATCGACCTGAGCAACCCTGCCGGTCGGGCGGTGGCAAAGACCGTGGTCGCGTGGGCGCAGTACGAGGGTGAGCAGAAGGCGACGAGGCAGCGCGCAGCGACGCGCCAGAGGGCGCAGAGGGGCGACGTGGGGTGGACGCGCAGACCGTTCGGGTTCGACCGTCAGCGTCGCGTGGTGGCCGTCGTGGAGGCCGAGGCGAAGGTGATCCGCGACGCGGCTGCCCGGATCCTTGCCGGGGAAACGATGGGCGCTGTCGTGCGCGACCTCAACGACGCCGGGGTGACGACCTCTACCGGCGCCCGGTGGTCGGTGACGTCGCTGCGGCGGGTGCTGCTGTCTGACCGGACGGCTGGCCGCGTGGTGTCCAACGGCGTCGACTACGGCGACGCGGCGCACGGGGCGATCCTTGACGCCAGCACGGTCGACCGGCTGGCCGCGAAGCTGCGTGACCCTCGACGCCGCACGGCCCCGGAGTCGACACGGCTGAGGCACTTCCTGTCGGGCACGGCCCGGTGCGGCCGCGAGGGGTGCGACGACGCGCTGATGTACGCGCAGCCGAACGCCAAGGGCGTCATGGTCTACCGGTGCCGTAAGTGCTTCGGCACCCGCCACATGGAGCTCGTGGACAAGACGGTTCTGGCCGCGTTGATCCTGCGGCTGTCGGATCCTCGGGTCGTGTCGCGTTTGCTGTCGTCGGACGTCGACCTTGACACGCTGCGGGCTGAGGTCGTGGAGTTGCGTGACCGGCGCGACGGTCTGGCGATGATGCTCGCGGAGGGGCTGTTGACCGCCGAGGCGGTGCGGGCGCAGGCGACGAAGTTGACTGAGCGGATCGCGGAGCTGGAGCGCAGCGTGGATGCTGCGGTGGGTGCGAGCCCTCTGGGGCGGGTGCTGGGGGCCGGGGACGCGATCGGGGCCCTGTCGGGGCTGTCGCTGCCTGAGGCGGGGCGGATCGTGCGGACGCTGGCGACGGTGCGGATCCTGCCGGCTGGGAAGGGCAAGCGGTTCGACCCAGAGGACGTGGAGATCGCTTGGCAGTGAGTTCCGTTGCAGCACAATGGATTTCGCGCAAACTTGTGCACGACAAAATCTGTAAGGTTGGTGTTGTTATCGCGACCAAACAACACCATTCGTTAGGAGGGCATCATGCCCACGAACACACCGAGCCCCACTCGCGTCGCAGCGGTCGCCGTCGCTCGCGCCAGTCGCGTGAAGGGTCGCAACTCACCTGAGGCGATCGAGGCACGCCGCGACCTGCTGGCGACGAAGCTCTTGGAGTACGCCCACCGCGAGGTCGCCAAGGCCCCGCCGCTCACGGACGAGCAGATCGACCGAATCGCGTTGGCACTCAGGGGCGGTCGCTAGCCCATGAACGTCAACCACTGGCGGGAGTCCGTCTGGGACAGCGACCTCCACATGACCGAGAAGATCGTGGCGCTCTGCTACGCCGACCACACCAGCGACGGCATGAGCGTCTGGGTCTACGAACCTCGCGGTGCCGAGCGATGCGGCATGGGGGCGTCGACCTTCCGCAAGAAGCGACAGGCGCTCGTCTGCAAGGGCTGGCTCGTCCTCGTGGCCGAAGGGCGTCGAGGCCCGAACCCGATTGCCGCGACATACGACCTGGCCCTCCCGAATAACGCTCCCTCAGAGCGCATCTGGGGTGCCGCAACGGCGAATAACGCTCCCTCAGAGCAGAGAAACGCTCTGAGCGACTCCCCATCCCCTACTTCATCCCCTACATCCCCCAAAGCGCGCGCGTGCGCGAAGTGCCAGCAGCGACGCGCGAGGGTCGACAGCCTCTGCGTCGTCTGCACCGCTCGGAGGGACCAGGCATGAGCGCTTTCCACCGACAGATCACCGTCCGGTTCAGCGACGCCAAGACGACCATGAGTCCTCACGAGATCGCCTTCGGCTGCGGACTCAAGCCCGCCGAGGTCGTCGAGGCGATCGACAACCTCGTGGCCAAAGGCTTCCTGACGCCCCTGGCGGACGGCACCTACGCAGCCAGCACCCCGTCAGGAGCACGCAGTGGCACCGCGACGTGATCGGTGGGGTGAGCCGATCGAGGACGACGAGCTCGAAGGCGACGCCCACGACGACCAGCCAGTCCCCATGCCCCAGTGGCTTCGGGTCCAGATCGAAGCCCAGCGCAACCGACAGGAGAACCGATGAGCCTTTCAGACGCAATGCCCCTCGACCGCCCGCAAGATCTCGCACGCCGGTTCGCTGACCTGCAACGCCAGATCCGACAGCTCACAGCAGCCACCCACATCACCAGCAGCGCCCTCGGCAACAACCTACTCAAAGAGCCCGTCGTCCCGAACGTGGCTCGCACCTCCAGCAGCGGGTTCGGCCTCACCACAGGCGTGGTCGAGAAAGCCGGCCTAGACCTGACCGTCCCGTCCGGCTGCACACGCCTGCTCGCCGTCGTGTCAGGACGCGTCTACACCGTGAACGCCAACACCACCGGCGGCGGCGACGGTGCCGGCCTCGACGCCGTCTACGTTCTGGTCGCCCTCGGCTCGCAGTCGTCAGTGGCATCGCCTGTCGGCGTAAGCGGCAACAACGGCTTCGCCACCGCCACCAGCTCCGAGGCGTTCGTCCTCACCGGCCTCACGCCCGGGGCCACCATCCGCCTCGGTGTCCACGCCGCCAGCGCCTACAAGACCGTCCCGGCAAACCCTGACTCGTACGCCTCCGTCAACGCCGCCCTGACCTGGCTGCGCTGACCCCGAAGGAGAACCTCATGCCCCAGAACCCGCCCCCACTCGTCACCCTCGAAGGCACCACCGAGCCTGAGTCCGGCCAGTTCGGTCCCGACTCAGGCATCACCACAGCAGCGCCCGCCGCCGACACTGAGCCGCAGGAGCCTGCACAGTGATCGCCACCTGCACCGTCTGTGGAGACCCTGTCGAGGCCGACCTCGCAGACGACGACCCGAACGCAGCGACCACATGGCGCGCGTCACTGGACGAGACACCACGGCCCGCGCACCAGATCTGCGCCGACGTCCTTGGCCAGCCAGTCGCACCAGCCCTCGACCTGCACACAGCAGCCCCACAGCAGCCCGCAGACACGCGAGACGACGAATGACACGCAACGACCCGTCACACACGCCCAGCGACCGCGAGAACGACACCAGCGACACGACCAGCGGGGAGGGGGAATCAGAACTTCCAACCACCACCCACCGGACACGATCCCCGGTTGTGTTTCGTCCCTCCCCCGGATGGACCCCCCCATCGCGCGCGCGTGCGCGCGAGGCGCACAACACTGAGAGGAACCCCATGACCATCATGGCCCGCAAGATCTCCCATGCCGAGTTCACCCGCACGCTCCCCTTGCTGGCGCGGATCCGGGTCCGCAACGACATCCTCGAGGCGTGCGCTGAGATCGCCGAGGCCCACGGCGCCGCCGCCATACCGAAGGGTGTCGAGCTCTACTACGACGACGGCGAGCTCCTTGCCCTCGCACAGTCGGATGACCTCGAGGCCGGGATTGACCACGGCGACGGGACGCTGCTGGTCGAGTTCGAGGTGGGACAGGTGTTTCACCGCTGCATCACCTGTGGTCAGGCGAATCCGCAAATGTCGTCATGGTGCTCTCAGCGCTGCCGGAACTTGCTTCGGGCCCTCGGTCGAACTCTGACCCCTGGCCTCGACGACTCCGAAACCCTCACTGCGGCTGAGCGATGGGCGGTACACGAGCGGAACGCCCACGTGGGGTGGCACGGGCCCCTGACGCGCGCCATTGCGGAGGCCCTGTACTGGCGCGGTTGAGCCCTTACGCAATGACCGGATCTGCCGATGAGCGGGCACTGACCTGCCCGCGTTGTCGAACTAGTCAGGCGCTCTCTCGCTATCGCCGCCGTACAGATCGATGTCGAGCAAGATGCCTCGCATGCCGAGCGCCGTCATCGTTTCCGGCTTGATGGACACTCCTTCGTTCCCGAACTCCATGAACCAGCCACAGAACAGATGGACGTCGTACTTGGCGCGGAGCTCCGCCCACACCGACTCATCGGTTGTCAGGCGGCTCAGGATCGTGGTGACCTGGGCGTCCATGTCACCGGGGCTTGTCTCGTCGGCCTGGAGAGACCACTTGCCGAACGAGGCTATCCGCGTCGCGCCGCCGAACGTCCGTGTGTCGCCCTTGGTCCACCCGGTGGTCGGCTCACACCCCAGCAACTCCGTCACTTCGGCGGGGATGAGGTCATCCCCGATGATCCTGAGTGTCGCTAACGCCCTAGCCAGTTCAGCCATGTCCCGAGGCTAGCCAGCAACGTCCGCTCATGCCGCAGTCCGCGCGCGCGCCGATGAGCGGGTGAGGGAAGGAATCGCTTGAAACGGCGATTCGCGTTGGCCAGGCCTCCGAACTGGCATGCTCGTGGCGTGACTCGATCGCGCCATCCCTTCGAACTGCATACCTCGGTGTTCGGGCGGGTCGCCATCTGGTCGGCCCTGCTGTTTGGAACGACGTTGTTCCTTGGCTTCTTCATCGCCCTACCCCTGCCTCTCATGCTTGTACTGGCCTTCCTCATCGCACTCTGCGCCTTGGGGCTGACGATCGAAGAGATCGTTTTGACGAGGGGCCAGTCCCGGTCCGTCTCTGGTTGGCGCGCCGTTCGGCGGTTTTTCAAGCACCTCTTTTTGCTCTTGCCCTAGATCGCAAGGAATCGGCGCGATGCACGGATCTGCCGCTGTCGGTGCGCATCGGATAGAATTTTCGTGATCCTTCGGGACCATTGCTGCTAGGCCGTACGGTACGCAGCAAACCCCGGAGCTTCGGAACGCTGAGGCCGCAGGCAAGGCGCTCCAAGGGCAGATCGATCCCCTTGTTGAGCAACGCCTTGGAGGCACCCATGAACATCCGTTCCATCATCCGTCAGGCCCGCGAGGACGCGGCCGATCGCAACGGCCGCTCAGTCTCGTCCGTCGAGCTGCGCCAGATCCGCCAGCGGGTCATCGACGCCATGCGCGACGTGACCGCTGCTGCCGAAAGGCAGAGCCGTAACCTCAACGACAGCGAGCGGGTCGATTTCGACGACTGCGAGCAGGCTTTCCGCGACCTGACCGCGCAGATCGAGGCCAAGGAGGCAGCCGAGCGCCGCGAGCTCGACGAGGCACGCAGCCTCGGCGGTGGCCGCTCCACTCGGTCCGCTGGCGCCGCGGTCCTGACCCGGGAGCAGTCCATGGCCGAGCACGTCCGGTCGCAGCGCCGTTCCTACGGCGACACCATCGACGGCCTCCCCGCCGACGAGAACCTGTCCTTCGGTCGGATCGTCCGGGGCATGGTTACCGGCGAGTGGGACGGCGCGGACCGTGAGCGCCGCGCCCTCTGGGAGTCCAACCCCACCAGCGCTGGCGTCCTCGTCCCCGCACCCATGGCGTCCGGGATCCTCGACCTCGCCCGCAACCAGGCCCGCGTCATGCAGGCCGGCGCGGTCACGGTCCCGATGGAGTCCTCGTCCCTCAAGATCGCCCGTCAGACCGGTGACCCGTCGCTTGCGTGGCACACCGAGGGCGACACCATCAACGAGTCGAACCTGACGTTCGACAGCGTCACCCTCAAGGCGCACACCCTCCCCTGCCTGGTGAAGTTCTCGATGGAGATGTTCGAGGACGTCGACAACATCGACAACATCGTGGAGGCCGCGGTCGCCAAGGCCTTCGGCCTCGAGCTGGACCGGGTGGCTCTCAAGGGCTCGGGAGTGGACCCGGAGCCGAAGGGCATTCTGAACCAGACCGGTGTCACGCTGATCTCCGCGACGGACACCGGAGAGGCGACGTGGGACGCCCTCGTCAACGGTGTCGCCGCGGTGAAGGGCAACAACTTCGACCCGAACGGGCAGATCTACTCGGTGAACACCGAGAAGGTCGTCGGCACCCAGCGTGAGGGCGGCACCACGGGGGCGTACCTCGCCGCCCCGCCGTACCTCGACGGCGTTTCCCGGTACGCGACCAAGCAGGTCACGGACGCTGAGCTTTACACCGGCCAGTGGGACCAGCTGCTCATCGGCATGCGGACCAACTTCGCGGTGAAGCCGCTGAACGAGCTCTACGCCGACACGGGCGAGCTCGGAATCCTCTGCTACCTCCGGGCCGACGTCGCTGTGGCCCACGGTGGCGCGTTCGCCGTCCACACCGCGATCGGCACCGTCTGATGGGCGGCCGGGTGAGGGTGGTCCGTGACGACCGGGACGAGGACGGCCTGCGGGTCGAGCACGTCGCCCCGGACGGCCCGAGCGTCCCTCAGCCGGAGACGGCTGACGCGGATCTGCTGATCGACCGCCCCGACCTCGGCGACGGCATGCAGACGCAGGTCCGTGCTGGCGACGTGATCCCCCTGGGGCTCGCACACTTCCCCCGGCGACCGGTTGGTGAGGCCGTTCGTCGGGAGAGCAAATCTTCGCGGTCCTCGACAGCCGCGAAGAGTCGGGCGCAGCAGCCGCGCAAGCGGTGACCCGACGCTGAACCCTGTGGGTTCTCCTTTCCTGAGCCGCCCCCGGTGCCATGCGCACCGGGGGCGGCTTGGTGTCAGGACCGGAGTCCAGCCCACCCCATGCGCGTCCCGACCACCCCGAGGGTGGACTCCACGCCACCTGAGTCATGTGGGTCTCCTTCGGCCCCGTCGCTGTTCCCTCAACGCTGCAGCGGCGGGGCCTCCCGCATACCCGGGCATGGACGCTGAGCGACGCAGACCGCTGGGCCGCAGATCGACCCCCGAACGGGCTGTCAGTCGCTTAGCGTCCGATTTCAGCGGATCCGTCAGCGACCCACCACCGGGGCGTGCAAAGATCCGCGGGTGGACGTGGTGGCGCTGGTATCCGTTGTGGGGTCAAGCAGCTTGGCCCTCGGCTCTCTGACCTTCGGGTATCTGAACTCCAGGGAGCAACGGAAGCACGAGGCATCACTGGCTTTCGAGGGCCGTGCGTGGGAGCGCAAGTCTGACGCTCTGTTTCGCGCTATCCGAGCCGCGCGCGCAACATGCGACACGTTCACCCCTCACGGCGACGGGGTCACGGTGGAGACGCTGCGGCAGGTCGAGAATCTGCGCGCGGAGCTGCAGGAGATCGGACCGGTTATAGAGGCCTACGGCTCCACCCGGGCGCGTGACGACCTGAGGGCAACCCACGAAGTGCTGAGGGACACCTACTTTGAGCCCGGGTGGCTTCCCGACCTGACTGAGATCCGCCAGCAGAAGGCGGACTCGATCGAGGACCAGGACTTTGATCGCGCTGCGCTTCTGCGGAAGCAGGAAGAGCTGTACACCGAGAAGCTCTTCGAGAGCGTCAGGCTTGACCGGGTGCGGTTGGAGTCGGCATTGCTTTCCCTCATCGAGTCCAGCCGGCACTCAGTCCGCAGCGATGTGGTGGGCGAATAGAGAATCGGGGCATGACGAAGCCCCCGGCACACGCCGGGGGCCGTCGACTCTGCTCAGCCGGTCAGGGTGGCGAGCCAGCGCGTGAGGGGGTCTTCRCACCCCTGCGGGTCCGTGATCCGCTCGATGCCCGGTGGGAGTGACTCGGGGATCTCGGGTCCKGGGTGCCACTCGTCGCTCGGCAGGGTGGCGTTGTCGAGTTCGGACGTCACCGCTGCCCGGACGTAGGCGATCAGGTCGCGCCCGATCTGCTCGGGGGTCACTTCGCAGCCGCCTTGGCCTTGAGCCCGTCGATCCACGTCACGAGGGCACGAGCCGAACGGCGGGTGCCACGGTCGGTGTCCTCGGCCTCGTCGACGACCCGGGCGTGCGCCTGGAGCGCGTCGAGGTCAGCCGGGGAGTAGGTGATGCGCTTGGAGCCGTCCTGCGCGGCCTCAGCTGCCGCGAGACGCTTGCCGAGGGCGGACTTCTTCTCAGCCTTGGTGATCGGGTCGAGCAGGTGCCGTGCGACGCGGATCGTGGGCGCGCTGGCGGCTTTCTCAGCGGCTCGGGGGGCGCCCGCCTTGGCGGACGTCGCCGGGGTCGCCTTTCGGGCCTCTACGGCCTTGCTCGCGTTCCCCGCGTTCTTCGGGGTGGTCTTCGTGGTGGTCGCCATGGTGTGCCAGTCCTCTCAGGATTCCGTTGTGTCGCAATGTGATCCGTGCGACATGGCGGCTATCTTGCAGCAGGCCAGAGTGGTGTCAACCTACGGCCCGTCCGTGCCTCCTTCCTCAACTAGCACTGGGAGCCGCAGGAACACTGCCAAACTGACCCCGACCAATATCTGCGGGAAGGGTGGTCGAATCGTGGGATCCGTGATGGTTGACGACGTCGTCAGCGCATTGGAGGAGCAGTACGGACCGGATGAGGCGCGCAGCATCTTCGACGACTTTCTCAGCGCTCTCAACGCGGCTGTCGACGCGCTCCCGCAGGGCGCCAGCGTCTCAGTCACGATCCCGACCTCGAGGGTCGACTTCGTGCTCGTAGGATCGCGCGGCGAGCAACTGGTGATCGAGGTGAAGGCGACGCGTTCTCGCCCAGGTGCCGCCACCGGCAAGAAGGCGGCGAAGCGCGCTCGGACAGTCAAGAAGACAGCGGCTGCGAAGCGCGTCCGCACCATCGAGGACAAGAAGTCCAAGAAGCAGAAGAAGGGGAAAGACGCAGACACTGCGGCCCCCGCGAAGCCGGGACGCACCGACAGCCCGGGGCCCAGCGCCAGCCATGAAGGAAAGCGGCCGCGGTGAGCAAGGACGCGTATAGCGAGCAGTATTCGCGAGCCTCGGAGAAGGCGAGCCAGGTGGCCCGACAGGTTGCCTTTGCGGGGATCGGCGTTGTCTGGATCTTCAGCGGAGGGCCGGAGAATCCCTCCCACCCCAACATCTCGGGAGCTCTGCTTTGGGGAGGGCTCGCTCTCGTTGTGGCGCTCGGCTTCGACCTGCTGCACGCCACATACCTATCGCTCCTATTTGGGATCACCCGGGCGTCTCGCAAGCGCAGGCGTTTGCAGACGGAAACGCTTGATAACCCCTCGTGGGTCAACTATCCGACACTGTTCTTCTTCTACGGCAAGCTGCTTCTGGTGGTTGTTGCGTATGTGTTCCTCGGCTTCCACGTCGCGGATCTGCTGGCCGACCCTCCTGCCGTGTGACCAAGACAGTGAATACGTCGCTATTGCGACCATCATGGCGATCTCCTTCTTGCCCCCTGCCTCCATGACGGCTCGGCGCCCGTCCTCCCGCACGTCCTGCGCCTGGGCTCGGAGGACCTCCGCCAGCGGGGTGCCGCGCTCGACCGCGATGACCAGGCCATCGACGAACCTCGAGAGGCTCACCAGCCCGGTCCGGTCGCCAAGGCCCTGCAGTGCCGTCGGCAGAGGAGCTCCGGCGCGCGCGTCGGCCAGACACCGTCTGAGCTCTGCGGACAGCTCACCCTGGGACAGTCGACAGACGCGCTCCAGCGCCCCGACGGCGCCTTCGCCTGCGCCGACCGCGAGGGCCAGGAGCTCGGCGACAGTGGGGAACTCACTCAGCATCCGCTGCTCCCGCACCGTGGCCTCGTGGCTCAGCCACTGGTCTCGGGATACGACCCCGGCCCCGGTGCCACAGAAGACGATGAGCAGGGGAGCCACCACCGAGCCGCCGTGTCCCAGCCAGACCAGGCTGCCCAGCGCGATCCCGACCCCCATCCCGGCGGCACCCCACACGACCTGCTCGGCCCGGAAGCGATCCACGTCAGGCGTCTTCCCCGCCCGCTGCAACCGCCTCGCGACGGACGCCGACCCTCCGAGCAGCGCACCGATCCGGCGGGCGAGGTCGGTCACGACAGGTCTCGCGATGGCCGGCAGCGCCCCGACACCGACACCGACACCGGGCCGCGCCGCCAGCAGCCGGGACGGCTGCGGGGTGTCACGCAGGTACGGCAGCAGGCGGTCATCGAGGGTCGCGCGCCGGCGGTGAGGCAGACCAGCCCACAGCAGGAGCAGACCCATCCCGAGGGACAGGCCGAGCAGGGCCCCGGCCAGCGGCGGGGTCACCGCAGCACCCGCTCGTCCTCGGGGAGCCGACCGACGAAGAGCATGATCCGGTATGCCGCGACCGACGCGACCGCGCCCACCACCAGGACCAGCGTGCCCGTCGTGCTCGCATAGGCCCGGATGGACTCGGGTCGCGTGCAGAGCATCCCGAGCACGACCCAGGGCGCGGCCACCGCGAGCCTCGCCGCGTTCACCGTCCATCCCTGACGCGCCTCCAGCTCGGAACGGGTGCGACTGTCCTCGCGGAGGAAGGTCGACAGCGTCCGCAGGAGGGTGCCGAGGTCGCTGCCCCCGACCTCCCTGGCGATGCGCAGCGACTCGATCAGCCGGTCACCGACCGGGTCGCTCAGGCTCGCCTTGAGGCGGTCGAGGCACTCGTGGAAGCGACCGCTGGACCGGTAGTCCTCGGCGAAGGCACGGAAGGCCGGCCGCAGCTCCTCGGGTCCGCGGATCGCCAGCTGGCTCAACGCCTCCGGGAGGGCGAGCCCGGCCCGCACCCCTGAGGTGATGTTGTCGACCGCATCAGGCCACAGCTCACGGAGACTGGCCCGACGCCGACGCGCACGCATGCGCACCAAGGCGACCGGCGCGCACCCGGCCATGACGGCGAAGCTGAGGGCCACCGGCGCAACCCGGGTCGCGGCATACAGGAGGAGACCGACGAGGCCGAACGCGACCATGCAGGCGGAGGCGAGCCCGCGCGGACCGAGCGCCTCGTAGCCAGCCTGGGCGAGCTGGTCGCTCACCGTGCTGGCGAGTCTCGCCCGGCGACGAGGCCCGGGTGCGGCGTCGGGCACCCAGCAGGCCCACCAGAGGCAGAAGAGGCCACACCCCAGCACGAGGCCCACGAGGATGCCACTCATCCGGTCACTCCGGGGCCAGAAGCTCGGCGACGTCGTAGCCGGCACGGCGGAAGCGGTCGGCGTGCGGAGGGAAGCCGTCGGCGCGCCGGAGCACGCCGTCCCGCTGGACGAAGATGTCGGCCGTCTCGACCACGTCGCCCTCGACCCGCCCGGGGACCGCCACGACCTCCCGCACGCGACGGACTCCGTCGTGCTCGAGGGCGGCATGGACGACGAGGTCGATCGACCCGGCGACGGTCGGGACGACGAACCGGCTTCCCACCTGGTCACACCCGAAGGCCGACCTGCCGATGGGAAGAGTTATGACTACATCAACGCTTGATTCAGACAGGTCGGACTTGCACCGCCCGGGCCGCTCGCGTGGAACCGTCGGTGGGCCGTTGGGCCAAGGCAAGGTTGTTGGCCGGATCGCCTACGTTCGCGTGTCGACGGCACGGGACGAGATGGTTGCCCCAGAAATCCAGATGGATGCCATGAGGGCTTGGGCCGCCCAGAATCACGTGCCGATTGTCGATGTCGTGCAGGACCTCGACCAGTCGGGTAGGGGGTTTGCGAAGCGCTCGGTCACTTCGATCATCGAACGGATCCGACGAGGGGAGGCCTCGGGCGCACTGGTCTACAACTTCTCGCGCTTTGGGCGGAACGCCACCCTGGCATTGGCCCACATAGCCGAACTGGAGATGGCAGGTGGGTCCATCCTGTCAGCCACTGAGCCCGTGGACCCGGAGACGGCTATCGGACGGTTCACGAGGACAACCGCGCTCGCCGTTGCCGAACTTCAGTCGGACCAGATCTCTGATGGGTGGAAGGCAGCGATTGCCCGAAGGGTCAAGCACGGCCTTCCAGGCGACGGGCAAGCCCGGTTCGGTTATCTGTACCACCGCACGACCAGTGCGGTGCGTGCTTGTCCTCAGGGCTGCGGCCCGAGTACGTGCATGACTGGATACGTCCTTGACAGCCGTACCGCTGACATCCTGCGCGACCTGTACATGTCCCACCTCCATGGCACCTCTTTGTCCGCTTTGGCGGAACGGCTTCACGTCGCGGGGGTGCCGACAGTTCGTGGTGGTCGTTGGGTGACGACGACAGTTCGAGACATGCTGGACAACGGCTTTGGCGCGGGTTTCGTCGCCTCTCAGGGGAAGTTGCTGGAGGGAGCTCATCCTCCGGTCATCTCCCGCAGCGAATGGACCGCGTACGTTCGTCGTCGCGATGAGGCGCGAACGACCCCCATCGGGCATCGCCAGGCGGTGCATTCAACCGCGGGCATCTCGGTCTGCGGGCTATGCGGCAGCAACCTCGTGGCAGCCTCGACCCGGCGCGGCCCGGCATACATGTTGCGCTGCGGACGAATGCAGTCGTCTGGTCGAGGCGCGTGCCCGGGAGTCTGGATCGTTCGTGAGGCCGTAGAGGCGGCCGTCCTCGAATGGCTCCAACCAATCAGCGATTCTCTGTCCAACGCCGCGAGAAGGGCTGCACAGCGGCGCCCAGCCCCAACGCCACCGTTGCTCTACTCAAGCGAGCCACAGCGGCGCCGAGACGACTTGGTGCGCCGCATCCGGCGACTCACTGACGCTTACGAGGCCGGGGCGATCCCCCTTGACGACTTCACGAGTCGGCGTGCCGAAGCACAGGAATCCTTGGACGGGGCAGAGCGAGGCATGCAGCAGATCGACGCGTCGCCGCCGTTGGTTTGTCCGGCTTTCGAGATCACCGACGTCGTGGCGCAGTGGAACCTTTTCTCACCGGGGGCGAAGCGCGACGTTCTTCGGGTGCTCATCAACAGGATCGTGGTTCACCCGCGGTCCTTTGCACATCGGATTCAGATCGAAGCGCGGTGGGCGGTCCGGTCAGACCCGATCCCGCCGATAGAGGAGCAGTGAATGAATACAGCCTCGACTCTGTCACGACGGATCCGTCCACTCTCCGCTCCCTGCCTGAGGTTCTCCAGTGGGCGGGCGACCGGTTGGCCCGTGACGCCCAGGGGGGTGGCGCAACCGACTGCACCCCAACAGAGAACACGCGACTCTCACCTTGATTGTCGGTCTGGCCACGTCGGACCTCGGCCCCACCCATGGCACCCCGTTCCGAAGCAACCGGGCAGGTCCTCCGGTCCCAGCGCATCACCCAGAAGCGGACATGCATCAAACCGCAGCGCAACCCCAAGGACATGACCATGAGCAACTCTGACAATCACCCGGCGACCACGTGGACATGCTCGGCTTGGCAGCAGACTTATATGGAAGTTCTGCGAGCCCTCCAGCGGGGCGAACAATCGAATGYCGCGGATGCGCAGTTAACCTTCGAACCCGTCACAGCCGCAGCACCACCGTCATCAGCCGAAAGGATCGTGGCCGAGTCGTCCAATGACTCGGCGTTGAGGATTGCGCCGCCTAACTCCGCCGCATGAGCCGAGATGGCCGCGCAGCACTCAACGGCGGTGTGATGTACGTCACGGGACTGGTTTCGCCGATCTCGGTCCGATCGAAGCCAATCCCTGCCGATGTCTCCAGCGCGTTACCGAAACCGCCCCCCCGAAGTGCAAGGACTCCCCCCATGACCAACGAACCCCACATGAGCTCCACGCAAGGGCCAGAAGGGACACTCACTGTCCTCGTCGTGCCCGAGGACTCAACTGAGCCCATTCGAGTCGAGACCATCGAACCGTCGACGGAGGCCATCACGCGGATTCTCAACGCTTGGCTCATCCAAGCCGTGGAAGCACCTGGCTGGTGCGCATGGGTCGACGAGTCAGGCATGGTTCATGGACGCGCGGTTAACGTTCGCGCCACCCATCTGGCCCGCCATCTCGGGGCCGCCCAGGACCTGTCCTTCGGAGCCGCCGTTCTGCACGGTCCAGCCGTGTTCTGCGGCGAGGAAGTCGGCGACGGCGTCCAGACGGACGTGACTGATGACGTGGTCATCGCCGCAAACGTCGTTGACGCCTTGGTCAAACAAGCAGCGGGCACGTCCTAGGCAAGGCTGTCGTGCGGCGACTGGGCTCGGGAGTTGACCCACCCTTTCGAGCCTCGTCCAGGCGGCCACCCTCGACCACGACGGAGACGCTCGATCAGACCCGTGGTGGGCGTGCCAGAGAAGGCACCTCTCACCCTCTGGGTCGCGATGCAGGGAGCAGTCTTCACGGCTAGGGACCTACGGACCCTGCCTCCCACGCGCCAGCGCGAAATGCTCTGCAGCGCAATGTATACACCTCGTCAAAGGCTATGGAGCCTGGGCACTGTTCACCGACTCCGAGTCCCTGCGCCCTGCGAACCGTGACCAGAGGGATCCCAGGAACGCAGTGGGTGCGGTCGCGGATGGACTGCCGCTGGTGCCTATATCCAGCATGATGAACTGGCCGTGCTCCTCGGACGGCCTCAGATCTGCCCATACGTAAGGTTGTACTGCGTCCATCCGCAGTTGCTGCTGCACTTTCGTCTGCTCGCGCGCAGCGTTCGCTGCCCTAGCCGCGTAGAACAGTGCTGCTCCCGCGACGATAACGGCGAGGGCGGTAAGCCATGATCCTGTATCCATGGGGCAAGTGTGGTGCCTACGCGCGACAGCCTCCTGTTCCTGACCTGGGTCGGGTGCCACAAGGGCTGTCCGCGGAACGGATCAGCAGGCTGGAGGTGCGGCTATGAGTCACTCTGTCCTGCGGTTTTACGCCATGGAAACTCGGGTCGTTCCGTCCCTCTTGGTGTACTTCGAGATTCCAGCAGCGCGCAATCGCTTGGTCAAAGTTCCGGTCGACACACCGAGTTCGAACGCGAGGTCTTCGAGTCTGCGATTGCGGTCGACGTACTCCACGCGCAGGCGAGCATCGCTCCATTCGTGACTGATCGTGCCTAGGGCCTTCACGCTTAGGCCCAAGGCCTCACATGCGGCCTTTACCTCGTGACGCGGCCGCCCAAGGCTCGACGCCAACGTCGTTAGGGGGTTGCTCGGATAGGCGGCGTGTGCCCGACTCAAGTCCGCCCACCATGGCGGCTGGGACGACTCGACGTAGCGTCGGGCTTGCGGTCGAGCGGCCAAGTTTCGGTAGCACTCGGGGAACTCGGGCGAGCCAGGGACAGGCATTCTGAGGCAGGCGCTGCATAGGAGCCCGGCCGGGCATTCAGCCACCCGAGCCACAATGTCGATCATGCCTCCACAATGTGGGCATGTTCGGCAATTGACCCTGACCTTCTGGCCACTGTCCTTCGAGGCGGCCGTGTAATACCGCTCAATGACGGTGACGCCCAGCCAGGTACCGCCGCTCTCGCGGATGTGCTGGTCGAAGACCCGCTCTGTCTCCTCACCGCCGAGACGCTGCCACAGTTCGTGGCGCAGTGTCGGGCCTTCGTTGGCCAAGATGTCGAGTACTGCTTGGCGTCGTTCACCGGCTGCGTTCCAAGGACCTCGCGTGCCGGGGTACCGGACGTAAGAACGCACAAGGAGATCCAGGAAGTCCGGGTCAAACTTGCGCTCGTGAGGCTCGTCAAGGAGGCCAGCAATGACTACTGCACGCACGTCGAGGGGAGCCGAGAGCAGGGCTTGAGCGGCTCCTCGTCCCGTGATCCCGCGCAGGCGCAGAGCAGTAGCGGCAGGCGCGTGACGGTCAGGGCCCACCTCCTCATCGTCCATGTAGCGTCGAAGCGATTGTTCCTCCAGTTGCGCTAGCGACTCTTGGCCGCGGCGGGCAGAGACGATCGGAACCCGTCCAGTAATCGGTCGGGTGAGTCGCTCGCCGGTCCCGTCGTGAGTCAGCAGCCGCAACCGCAGCGACCATTCCACCTCACCTCGCTTGGCGTCATACGTCACTGTGAAGTCCGATAGGAGTGAGTGCAGGGCCTTGATGACCGCCTGAGGAAGGGCGCCTGTCACCTCATGCAAGTGGGCGAGGGCGACGAGGAAATCACCCGGTCTCGCCGACCAAGGCTCCTTGGGCACGGAAGGCGCCGGACGGGTACGAACCTCAGCGAGGGACGATGCGATTCGCTTCTCGGAGGCGACCGCGGCTGCATAATCGGCCTTGAAGACGTCGTACATGGGATCGTCGCGGTCGGTGCTGTACATGGCCTCGCGAGCTCGCCGTCGCACGACCTGAGCCCGGTTGAGCTCCTGCTCTACCGCCTTGCGTTCCTCGCGAACCGTGTCTGAGGGACTTGTACTCCGAGAAGCAAAATCGCTGAGGATTTCGGCTGACTCCTCAAACTCGAAAGAACTGAGCGACCCTAGCGCCGACGCCACAGACCGGTGCAGTTGGCTCGCGTCGATGTAGCAGCGAAACTGCGGCGACGTCGACGTCGGGGATCCCCATCCCCGCTCCAATGACTTCGACCACGCCCTTCCGCCAGGTTGGGCTGCGACGGCGTTCGCTGCCGCTGCCCGCACTGCCAGAACATAGCGCGAAACGGTTTTGTTGTTCTCGGATCCTCGGCGGGTAGAGAGGCCGTACTCAGTGTCGGCGCGTCGCCAGCGGAATCCGGTCAGAGGCATCTGATGGCTCTGCTTTTCCGGCGAGGTCTGCCGGATTCTGTTCCGTTTCGCCTCCGCTTTGCGACCGCGTTCGCGAACGGCTGCGAACACCTCGGGAGTCGCCCAACCGCCTGGGGGAAGCGGCAGTTCAAACTCGTACGTGGCGATGATCGGACCATCGACGTCTTCGAGCATGACGACATCGTGTGCAATGCTCGACGACTTCTGGTGCATCACGTGGACGCCGCGTTCCCATGTTCCGATCCGGTCCACCAGTCGCCGGACCCAGAGGGAAGCGTTGCGCTTGGTCAATGGATGTAGCGGACTGGTGTCTGATCCCGCCTTGCGTGTCATGAATGCATTCGAGGCGACCAACACGGACGCAACGGCACCCATGGATTTGGTGGGATCGGCCAGTAGTTCGAACGCTCGACGCAAGGCCGCCTGCTGCGGCGCACCCATGAGGACGATTGATTTGTCGCGCGCCCGCCGGTATCCGATGGGCAGAGTGAATTCCTGGAACGGGTACAGCCCCCGGTTCGCCGTCGCGAACCTGCCCGTCTCGAGCCGTGCGACGGTGATCGAACGGTCCCTGATGGCGTGGGTAGCGATTTCAGTGAATTCTGCACCAGCCGAAGGATTACGCCTGAAGTCGATATGGCGTTCATTGCACTCAAGAATGGGCTTCACGCTGGACAGCGCCCTGGCAAGCGAAGAAATGTGGTGCTCGTGGCGGACAAGGCGGCTGATCGACCCAGTCACGATGACATGGGGCCGGATCCGACGAATTTCCCCAACCAGAGCCTCCGTGAAGGGGTTGTCACCACTCTCTGTGTCCTTGGCAGCGGAGGTCAGCGCGTAAAAGATCCACGAGTTTCCTGTCTGAATCAGACTGGCGCTACCTTGGGCCACGGGGACAGGCTTTCCTGAATACGCGGCAGGCTCCCTGAGCGGAGCGACCCCAGCCGAAACCAGCGCGCCCACACCTGAGCGATAATCGTGCCGACCAAGAACCATGGACGCCAGGCTGGCAAGTTCGTGAACGGCTCCTGTCGAGCTCTCGCGAAGCACGAACAGGACTCGCTGGTCATCGTCGTAACGAAGTCGCCCGAAGGCACCGAAGGCCACGGACGCGGGTCGGTCACTCGCCACGATCGTCGTCCCCGTTAGGTTCGTCGAGGCAAACTGAACGGACGCCATCAGAACTCGCCTCCGACCAGTCCAAAAGCGTGCGCCATGCCCGCACTAGCCACGGATTGGTCGGTGCGGCACCGGCTGGGAGATCGTCGTCGGGAGACATTTCCGCAGGTCAGAGGCGTACGGTGAGCCAACTCTTGAACGTTGGCTCGATGACGTACCAACGATAGCGAAGTTTCGTTGCATGCTCTGAGTGATGACGGTGCGGGTGGCTTGATAGGGCTGTAGGTTCGAGTCATGAGCATCTTGTCGGCTGCTGCCGTACTACCCTTGAATGCCGGGGGTGTGGCGTGGCTCACAGGGGCGACGAGCCCCGAAAGCGGTAGCGGCACCTCTTGACCCCGGGACCCGGACCGGACGGGAGAGGGTCCCGGAGCAGGCCGCCCACGCGTGCCAGATGTACGACGCGGCGAGGGGTGCAGCGATCGTCTGGGCCTTCACGTGGCTGTCGGCCCAGGAAGCGATTGAACGCGCAGAGGATTGCCAAGCCCGCTGCCGTTTCTCTCCCTGCCCAACTGCACCACGCCGGAGATGGAGGCAAACGGACCTCATGTCGGGTACAGACGCCGCAAGCCTGCCGGCCCCCGGACGAGCGGGCCTCTTCTCCCCCCGGTGTGCGCAGTCCACGTCGGCATGCAGAACATGCCGGGCTCGAGTCTCTGTGTCTCCACAATGGCCTGGGGTGTCGTGCCAGGCGCGACTCACTAGTGCTGGCGACCGTGAGGCGCCGGTGCCGTCCGCCCCTCTGGCCAGCGGCCAGAGCCCCTGATCCCACTGGCGCGCATAAAGATGTCGACCCTCCGCGTGGCGGGGAAGCCAACCTCCTGCGCGAAGAGCTGCGCATCGACTGCGTTTCGACGTGCGCGGGCGGGCACACCACACAACCCATCTGGAGAAGAATCGGTTCCCGGGGACCCCCTAGTGCTGTGTGACCTCACACCAGTAAATACGACTCTGCCCCGCCAACTCTTGGAGTGCCGCTCCGTCCCGATGCATTCCGGCCGTGGCGGCTCGACGTTGTCCAGATCGCAGAGAACGACGGTCGGCGCGGCGGGCCGCTCTACGAGTTCGCCGGCAGCCCCACCGCATGACTGCCAGTCCTGACCGCAAGCACCACAGTCACGTCGATGTGAAGCGCAGTCGCCCTCGCCCTCGCACCTCCCCCGCTTGGCTACCTTGAAGGTAGAACCAAGCACCGACAGGGTCACGGTGCCGGGACTTCCTCCCGTCCGCGTCGCCACGATGACGGTGTTGCCAACAGCGGAAAGCCCCCTCCGCCTCGAAAGGCGCGACTCACCTGCTGCTTACCGCCCACTATGGGCGCCTCACTCCCCCGACTAGGACGCCTCACCCCGCCCAGATAGGGCGCCCCACTCGTCCGCTGTGCGGCCTCAGTCCTGTCGCCTCAGCAGCATTCGCCGAGTGATACCTCAGGCATGAGCCCAGTGGCACCAACGCCGAGCGGTCGCGGCCCCTCGCGTCGCAAGCCATCAATCGCCATAGCTCCCGTTGGGTGCAACCCGGGGTACGAACGCCGAGCTTGCAAGCTGATCCGGACGTCTCTAGAGACCGAGCGGGTCGCACGAGATTACTCGCGACACAGGGGTCGCAATCGTCAGTCGAACTCGCCAGAGCGGGCGCCGAGGAGGGTGTCTATCGCAGCCGCAAATCCGGTTTTGCGTGGAGCGGAGAGAAGCCTCAGTTGCATCAGACTTGCCCTGTCGGCCTTGCTTATGCGCTGGTTCTTTCGGACCACGTAAGCGTCGAATGCGGAACGAAGTTCCACCATTCGACCATGCGCGGCGCCGCCGCTAGCAATAGCAACTCGCGCCGCGAGCGGGCCGTCGCCCATAATTCCACCGGCAAGCAAGCTCAGTGCAAGCGACGTTGCAGAACGATGAGGAGGTTGCTCTTGAAGCCGAGCCGCCACCAGGCGATTCACAAGCTTCTCGCGTTCACTTAACTGTGTAGCTGACGAGACCTTGGCTGCCATCTGGTCGACAGCGGCGCTCCCGATCCCGGCACCGCCAACGGCGCGAAGTGTTGCAATGTCGAGCCCGGATCCCTCGCAGTGAATCCATAAAGTTGTGCGCTCCTCGGGAGAGAGTTGAGCTGCATAATCTCCGAGCGCCTTGCGAGATACCGGTCTAGCGCCCACGACCTGGAGCGCGTCGGAGGCACTTGGCGTTAGAGCGAACCACGCGTCTGCTGTGGCGGCGTCGGTCTCGTCGGTGGTCGCGGCGAGGACTGCCCCAGCGTCTACTGACGCTCCAGTTGAGGCAGCAAGTGCCAAACGCACGCGGAGAACTGGCAAAGCAGGACCCGATCTCTCCAATAGCCGCTGCTCCATATCCGCAGCACTATTTGGTCTGAGCGACGGAATTCGACGAATCACCTCAGAGGTGACTTGGGGCGTTGCTTCTAAAGCCTCTACACCACGGAGAAGATCCTCCAACAGAACGCTGTCCGCGACCCCGTCGTCCGTCGCATGCCTGATCGACTCGACCGCTTCGTACAAGAGGTCGCGCAGGTCTGCCCCATCGCTGTCACCCCACGTGCTTTCTGACAGAACCTGCTGAACGGCGTCGATCACCGGCTGCGTAGCACCCGGGCTCAGTCGTGCGCCTAGCGCGGTGAGCGCCTGAGTCATCTTCTCGCGAACGCCAGCGTCAGCAGCAGGCGCCTCTTTGACAAGGCGCTGAAAGGCCCCAGCCACCATCTCAGGATTTGCCGCGGCGTCGGACAGGAATCCCGCCCACCAAGCCGAATCGCCTACCGGGGCATTCGTCATACCGAGTAGGGCATGGAGGTTCAGCCGCTCCGGGTCGGCCACGACCTCCAAAATGTCGTCTTCACGCTTGCGCACTATCGCTCGTACGGACTGCAATGTAGAACGTTGCCCGAACTCGAGAACGAGTGAGGAGAGGACCTCTGGATCGGAATTGCGTGACTCAACGGCTGTAAGCAACGCTGCATATCTGTCGGCCGCCGAGTCCGGACTTGGCGCCTCTTCATCAGAAGACGCCGCTGCCGTTTGGGCATCTGGTCGCGTGGCCCGCGCTGGAGCGGTGCTTCGCGATGTCGGAGGCAGCACCGGGGGCTGGTCAAGAGCGATCAAAGCGTCGTCAACAGCCGACGCAGCAGCGGCCCAAAGCGAGGCGGCGGGTTCGATGGGCAGGTCTCGAAGCGCGTCGTGCAGGGGGTCGGGGTACCGGAGATAGGCCGAAGAGAGAAGGTTGTGAACAATCGCTGCTCGGGCAGCGTTCGCAAGCAATAGAACTGGGGTCACCCGCGACAACATTCCGTCAGCTGCAAGTTCTGCGGCCGACTGTCGTTCAAGTAGTCGCTCGACCAAGTCCGAGCGCGTTCCCACAACACCGAGCAACAATGCTCCTGGCGTAGCCTCCCGCCGCCAGTCACCTTGCTCCAGTCCACTTAGGACACCCCCGGAAACCACCGGAGCGATGGATTCCAAGTCTTCGCGGTCAAGTCGCTCAGCAAGTCTGCATGCGGACTCAATAATGGTGCTACGGCCAGGGCCACGCTCCGCTTCGCTCTGTTGAACCAAAAGCCGGACACCGATGGCCATCGTGGAGGACGTCTGCTCCTCGAACGCTGCGACGACATCCGCCGGCGCCAGCTCAGCTGCGAAGTCGATGTAGTAGCCGAGGTCAGGGTCCGTCAGCCCTTCATCGTGGCCGGCGGACTGGAGGTAGAAGAGGTCCGGCCTGGGGTCTGGGATCCCCTGCGCAGCAACTTTGCGAAGGTATGTCAGCAGGTGTGCGTTCAAGGCAAGGTTCGCCTTATCGCGTTGCGCTCGTCCGTCCGCGCCATCGACGAGCAGCTCTCCAGACGGCTCGGCTACGTCGTCCTCGGCAGAAACGTCGTCTTTCGCATCGCTGTCTACTGTTGTTCGATATCCGGCGACCATTTTCTGAATTTGCCTAGACGCCGAAGAGCAGTCCTCCCCCCGGATGTACTCTAAGAGACGCGGAATGCGAACCAGATCAGAGGCGACGACCGGGAACTCCGTCTCCAGTACGGTAAGGCAAGCGATCTCGGAAGCCCTATTAATCCAATCAATGTTTCGCGCCTCGGCGATGCGAACGCTTGTCGCGTAGTTGTTTAGGAGCACCTTCACACGTCGTGGACTTCGCACGTGCACGGGCACTAACGCATATACAACACGAAGGAACAAGCGGTCGTCCTCTTCGGCGTCGCGCAGATCCGCCCACAGACCGCCCTGAGAATCGACAAGTCCCTGGGCGAATCGTGTTAGTGCCTGTGGCCGGAGGGGCGGCAAAGGAATCTGATGCTGAAAGATCTTGTCTAGGAAGGCGCCGGCCGTCGAGTAGTAGGGATCCTCACTTCGCACAGGGTTCGCTTGCGGAACGGCCTTGAGAGCGCGTTCCAGTACCTCACGGTCAGCGGCGACAATGAAGATGCACCCATCGACGTCCAGAAACGTCTTAAGATCAATAAGTGTTGCGACGACATCTTCTGGGCTGCACCTGTCGAGTTCATCGATGAAGACGACGAGGCGCTCGCCCTTGCCAACATCAATGGCTTGGCGGACGAGCTTTTGAAACGACGTGGTGAATTCATCATCTGTCTCGGGTGCACGATCATTAATCTTAACAACTGCCGATTCAAGGATCTTGGGTCCTATCAATAGGGCAGCGAAGGTTAGGCTCAGAACGGTGCCGATCGTGGTAATCGCTCCCCGCGCAGCACTTTGGTAACCGTGGCGGTTAACAAACCATGTGGCCGCCCACACGATCCCGAACCAGAGAGCGGTTATCAGGATCGCAAGAACTAGACCAACGAACAGCGACCGCCAGTTGGTTTTGAACCACGCCCAGAGATCCAGGCGCAAAGTTTCACGATCTCTAGCAAGTCTCGCGTCGAAGTCTTCACCTCCAAGCCCCACTTGGTCAGCAATGCTCCCCACAAAGTGTTTCTTGAGGGCTCGGCCGCCGTACTTCCATGCGTCGTATCTGGCGATCTTGACTGGCGCCCCAGAGGCCGTCATTCGCTCAGTGAGCAGGCCAAAGAAGCTGGACTTTCCAGACCCCCACGGGCCGAAAAGGGCAACGTTCACGGGGGGCGCCGCGTTCACGGCAAGTTCTGCGACTACCTTTGCTATTGCTCGGTGCTCAAAACGGTCCTGAGCAGAGTCCGTGAGCGCGGCATCGATGATGAGATCGACCCCGGCCGAAATGGTTGACGCATTCTTGGCTGGCACCTTCATAGCAACGCCATCCGCCACAGCGCGCCGCCGACTCCGTGGGTAACTCTCACTGACCCCCCTGATGACCAGACCCTCAGCTGCGTAACTTCCTTCGGGACACCCTAGACAGCAGGAGCGACACCCGTGAGCAAATCCGTATGCCTTCCGCCGCCGAGCCTGAGCTCGGGCTCGCCGTGGTCGCTAGAGAACGCGGGTTCGAACGCCTGCACGGCCACGGTGTCCTCGCTCCGGCGCGCGCTGACGGAGTCGGATGACGACTCAAGCGCCGCCAGATCTGCGGGGCGCCGGCGCTGGTGATGGAAGCAGGTCTCCCAATCGCGCCCGGTGGCCCCAGCGATTCACTCGCTGAGTCATACCGCCTTGTCCAATTACCAGCAACGGCACGTCGCCGCGGCTCGCGTGGTGGAGCTGTTCTTGTCGCGTCGGAGAAGTGAACGACCGAAACGCTTGTGCCACCTCCCGTTCCCTCCCCCCACCCCGAGATCGACAGACTGTCGGAAGCGCCATCTAGCATTGGCTCATGTCTAGTTGCACCGCGCCCGTCTACGGCCATAGGACGTCGACCGCGGTCGCGAGGTGCTCCGTCTGCCGATACCGCTCGCCTCGCCAACGTTCTCGCTTCTCCGAGGGCGGCAAGTCAGCCGCGCTCCTCCAAGAAATCCTGGACGGCGACAAGTCCGCCGAGCTCCTCCAGCACGCAATCGACGGTAATCCACCTCCGGTGGGGTGACAGGGAGGGCTGTCAGACGCGTCGTTGCGGATCTACGCGCTGCTCGACATCGTCGAGCTGGGATCCTGCGGGCGCGGGCCGTGTGAGCCTCGGCCGCGGCGGTCAGCCGCTCTTGGTCGCCTTCTTCGCGACCGCCTTCGCAGGCGTCGGAGTCAGTGGCGGAGGGGCTCCCAACAATACGGCCACAGCGTTCAGAATGGCTTGGCCGATAAAGAAGGAGCTGTGGCACAGCGATTCCGTGGCAGCCAGCGGTCGGCCCCGGCGACGACGATCTCCTTTCGCACGCACGTGCAGAAGGTCCAGTTCGTGGGCGATTTCATTCCTTGCAACGAAAAGCGGCTTGAGACCGACGATTTGGCTGGTAAGGCCCTTGCTGTCAATTCCAAGCGCAGCGGCCGTTCGGTGCACCTCTTCAGTCGATTGCAGACTGCTTCCGGTCAAGTCGTAGAGGTAGGAGGCCAGAAGCGAGTCACGAGGGGAAGGCGAGACCAACAATTGAGCAAGCGCGCCGGGTCGAACCTCGTCCGAACCCGATGACAGTTGCTTAGCCACGAACCTTTCGAAATTGTCGTGAGCTGACGGAGAGACTTCCAAAATGTGCGGTAGGGCTTCACGAATAAGTTGCTTCAGAGTCGCGTCCAGCCCGGCCGCAGCGAAGACAATCGCGGCTCGACAGAGATCCTGTTCTGCACCACTTGGTGCTCCGCCAGCGCTCTTCCCGCTGGCGGCTCGGAGGGTGTCCCGAACGACCTGCCTGGCATGCAGAACATCCTTGACGCTGTCGAAGGCCGACAACAAGAACCGCTGAGCCGCCTCAGTCGCCTCAACTGTTGTCGCCGGAGGCATCTCACTCAGTGTCATTTCGTCCCCCAAGAGTCAGCAACGGGTGACCGCACACTACATTCGCCTCGGCATGCGGACCTCCGGATTCGAGACGAAGGCGCCGTGACCGGCGCGGACCGCGTCTTACCGCCGCGATCTACCTTGTCGATCCCCTGGCAGGATTCGTCCGGTCATCGATGAAGAGGTCGGCAAGGCTTTTGGCGCCGGTCTGGGCGTGAAGGCACTCGTCGAGCAACTGCCGTTCGTTGCCCACGAGATCGACCAGCAGCGATATCGCAGGCTCGCTCGCGGCCGGACCCGGAACGATGAGAGTGCGACGATGGCGGTCCCACCCGACAGATCGGAACAGCCCATGCCCCTGCGGGCGAACGACTGTCTCCTCGGGTCGTGGCGGCCGAATTCGTCGCCCTCCCGCGGACAGGACGAGCGCTGCCACGTGCTTATGCTCGCCGAGGACGCCTGCCGCCAGGTCGGCCAACTCCCGCACCTGCGCAGCAAGTGGCAGCGAGTCGAACGGTGTGAGCGGCCCCAAGAGGCCCTGGTCTTCAACCCACAGCACAGCGGGTCCACCCCGAGCGGTCTGATCAGCCTTCTGGCGCAGGCGCCCCACAAGGCGGCGGCCCTGGTCGACCTCCAAGGCTGGGAAAATCAGGGTGGTCCCTACGCGGGCTAGCCCGGGACTGACATGAAGGGCGGTGCCGGTCGGGTGGGCCGTGGGCATCGTCTGCGGGCGTCCCGTCCGGGCCACTCGGCGCGAAAGTCGTTCGAGGCTGCGCCACCAGGCGTCTTCAGGTTCGACAGCCTCTGGTGGAACCTCTCCGCGGAAGTGGACCCGGTGTGTATGGCTGAGGTAATTCAGCCGTGCTGACGCGGCATCCCCGGCAGCCTTGCCGTCGGTCCAATCCTTGCCAGCGGTGACCGCGACGATTTCGATCGCTGCCTTGACAGCGCCCGCCCGCAAGACCACGTCGGCGAACGTGTCCTCCCGTTGAACTTCGAGCTCGACCTCGACACGGGCGCTCAGGCCCATGGCCGCCACGCGTGCCATACCCAGGGTGTGCATGAGCCGGTTCTCGCTGATGTTCCGTCGAGTGTCCTTGCGCATCCGGTTCGCGCCAGGTGGATCGGACGCCGCAACCGTGCGAAGCGTCGTGGCCCACGTGAGTAGGTCGCTGACGACCCCTTCTGGCCAGTACGGGTTCACTGGGCAGAACTTGCGCAGGGAGGGGGCGCCCGCTTCGCCGCCTCCGTCGTAGCCCAGGGCACGAGGAAGCCATCCGGGGGTGAAGTAGTCCTCCATAAAGGTGGCTGCCTCGGCGGCAACCTCCACTCCTTTGCCGGTGAGCGCTCCGCACTGTGCGACATCGCCGAACATGTCGGCCCAGGTGGGATTGCGCGCCCCTTCCCAGATGGACGTCCATACGGTTCGGTCTGCGTCGAGCATGTCCATCACCTTGCCGAATCGCCCCTAGAAAGTGAGCCAGTTGGTCTGCACCGGCCCGCGAAGCCGCGTCTTCCGGCACTTCGGACCAGGGTCATCAGTCGGCAGAGCTTCAGTCCAGTGCTCGCTTGGAACGATCAGCCAAGTTGAGCACCCAGTTCAGCACTCGCTCACCGGGTGTCATGTGCCAACTTGGGGAAACAATCGGACGACCGTCGTGCACTACATTCAGACACTGCTCAGCCATCTGGTCGCACACCATTGCCAAGCGATGCGCGGCGTTGAGTAGGTCACCGCAGGGCTCAGGTAGCTCGCGGTGATGGCGGCGTACTTCACTAGTAACCGCGATCACCCGTTGCAACCGGCGCCGCAACTCGCTGTCGCGGACGTGCAGCAAGGCCAGGTCCACATTGCGGTCTGCCCGGTCTGCTAGCTCAACAAGGCGGGCAGGTGACACACCGGCACCGCACCCGGGGCAAGCGCCATCGTCCGTGAGCGAGTCACGGACGTCGCGACTTGTGGCCAGCAGATCGTCAGCAAGGTCGATGATTCGCCTGTTGCTCTCGGCCGACCGCGCCGAGCGGGTGGACTCGCGAGCCGTCGCCCGGGCCGTAACCCATGACGAGAAGACGGCCACGACAAGAGAGGCGCCCACAGTCAGGGAGGCGTCAGCGAGGTTCATGCCTGAAAGGTAGAGGTCAGTACTGACACCGGCGGATCCGGCTTGCGCGCCACGCGCCAAGCCGCCTCGTTGGCACATCTCGGCACCAAGTGACGATGAAAACACATCGCTCTCCCTACGCTGGCTCATTGAGGCAACGGGGGAAGGGCGCAGGCGTATGACTCAGACGCAGCCGGGGGTCCTCGATGGAACCCATACTCCCTTCCCATCAGCGCAGTTGCGAGTCTGCGAGGGATGACCCAGCGCCTGGGCCAGGCGCGTTCGGACCTGCGGGATGCCCTTGTATACGCGCAACGCGCGAGATGCGTCATACCGCCGCGAGCCGGACGCTGGCATGTTCGATCGGACTGGTGGCCCATGTCCACCGAGAGCGAAGGTGGTCGGCCGGGGCATGGGTTCCTAGAGTGATGACATGACCGACGACTGGGTCACTAGCACCGCCCGACGGCTAATCGATGACATCGACGCGCGCGCCCTCGCCGAGGAAGCTGAACAGCCGCATTCCGTCATCGCGTACGACCCGATGACGCAGTCATATACCGTGACCGGCCCGTACGCCGATGCCCGTTTGGCCACACTTGAGGCTGAACGGATCAAGGTTCAGCTCAACGGGGCAGCTGGACACCCCGACTACCCACCGATCCAAACTTGGATTGCGATGCATTTCCCACCACGGACGCTGTAACAAGAGCTGAGGCTCGCCCGGTTGGGGATCCGGACGGGGTCAGTGCGCGGGTGACCCGACGCAGCCTTGGTCCCGGCAAGCCGCGACCTGACGCCAAGCCCAACATGCATCAGCTTCTGTGTCGTTCCATAGACCGCGCAGCGACGGAGCGGTTCACTGACCGAGGGAAGAGCGTTTATCCGCCGCCTGTCGGCCGGTTGCGACCGTCCGCGAATGCGGATGAGCGGCCATCGGTGGAAGGACGGCCCTGTACGGACCGCAGCTCAGCTGACGTACTCAGAGCGGTGTCAGAGCCTGCCTGGCCCAGATCAAGGCCCTGATCGAAGGAGCGCCGAGCCCCGTCCTGGTCCTCCCCCAGCGACCTGTCGCGTCGCGATGTTGCTCTCGGGGCCCTCCAGGTCTCGACAGGCCGTTCCCTCGGTGCCCTGGTTGGGGAATGTGGCGCGACGCTCCCGTCGACCACGGCTGGCCGCATCAATGGCGTCGGCGCCAACGGCCTGCCGGGCGTTCACGAGGCCCATGTGCTCGCTGGGGGTCTGCCACCGCTCCTCAAGGTCGCGTAGGCGCGCTCGGCGGTCAACCGCCGCGGACTTAACGCCCCAGCAGGCGAGGTCTGCTACTGGGAACCGCACACCGTCGATTGGACACCGATCGGGGCCGGGCACAGGTCGTTCGTCGCTTGGGCCCTCGGACTCCGTAGCTGACTTCTACTCGTTCACTGCGATGGCCGGGGCGGGAGGGAGAGGTCGATGCACTTGCACCGTCGGCCGCAAATCTACTGAAGTGACGCACGGTCGCGAGCGTTGTGAGCTGGGGCCGGGTCAGCCTTCCCATTCGAGGTAGGCGGGCCTCAACCCCAGTTCAGCCAGTGCCGCATAGACCCTGTGCACGTCGGAGACAATGTCAGCCAAGGCTTCGTGCACCGTCCCGTCCTCGGAGTCATCGTCTTCCCGGATGAGCCGAACGTCCTGTGCAGTGCGCCTCAAGGTGTTCATGGCGCGGTACTCCAGGAAGCCCATGGCCTCCTCGAGCGCGGGCACTTGCTCGACGGACAGCTTGCGACTGGCGCTCAAGGGCTCTCCTTGCGATTCGGGCCGGGGTCTTGGAACAGCGACGCGAGGAGCCTACTCACAGGATGTCGGCGTTGCTTCCAAGGGCTCAGCGGTCCTGCCGTGGCACCTAGGGACGACGAGGAGCACGCTCACCCGAAGGGGGCGGGGACAGTTCTCACACCGGAAGTCGCCAATGCCACACGAAACGCGTCGGTGTCCAACACCGACGCGCGGCTAACGCGTCCCCCATTCCTTGCCGACCGCCGCCTTATAGGGACGAAGGCACAGCGGGGCGCGCACCTCGTCGGGAAGGACCGGGGATACCCAGTGCAAGACTCCACGGGTGACCAACACTCCCGTGACTACCCGTGCGGTGTTCCTGGATGTCGACGGTGTCGTCTCACTCATAGGCGGCACTGACGGCCCATGGGGGGACGAGGTCGTTGCGGGCGATGTCTCGGGTCCGGTGCTGGTTTCGCCAACGCTGTGCGCTCGGCTCGACGCGTTGAGCCAGGTGGAAGGCGTGTCGTGCGTTTGGTTGACGAGCTGGAGCGCAGAAATGCGTGCTCGTGTGCATCCATTTCCTGGCAAGTACTGGGCCGAGGTGCCGGGGCCAGTCGGCGAGTTTCTGGGCGAGGATGAGTGGTGGAAACTCGCTGCGCTAGAGGCGTGGCTGGATGGTCAACGTGAGGTGCGCGATCTCGCGTGGTGCGACGACCATCTTCTCGGTGATCGACCCGCTGCAGCACGACGCAACCTCGACTCCCGTGGAGTGAGACCCCTGCTCCTGGCCCCACGGACTGAGGTCGGACTAACCCCCGAGCACATGGACCAGCTGGATGAGTGGGCCAGCGGGTAACCCTTTCTAGTGAGGGAAGACTCTAAGTTGCGTAGTACCTGCATCAAGCCGCGCTCACAGCCCCCAGCCCCCACGGCCCCGAGCCGCACCGAGGGCTCTGTCTGATTGCTGGTGCCATGGTTCCTTCGTTGGCGGATAGGGGGTCACGCGGGAGCGATGAGGCGCCGGCTTTCGCACAACCCCGTCAGCCACCTACGGACACAGATTTACCGTGGCATCGAGGGCCTCTAGGGCGTCGATGGCGCGTTGGACCGCTTCTTGATGGTTGACGTCCGGCGCCTCGTCTGGCCTGTGCTGTGCCGCCGTTCGACTGTCGCAGTTGACGCAGTAGACGTCGCCCACGCGGGCGTGGGTGCTGTAGCCCTCGATTTCTAAGGCCACGTCGTCGGGGTTGATGGCGATGAGTGCTGAGATGTCGACTTCGATGCGGAAGTCGGGGTAGCCGCACGGGCAGGTTGGGGTCTGGTCGTTCATTGGGTGCTCCTTGGCTCCTTGAGAAGTACTGGGTGGTTCGTGCTCGGGCAGGTCAGGCGACTGCTGCCACTTGCCCCACATCGGCAGGGGTCTGGGTTTGGTTGACCGCGTCTATGCCGCCGGGTACGGATTCAGCCACGCTGGAAACCAACGTCGTCAGGAGCGCGATGAGCGCGCTCTCGTTGGCTGCGCTGGATTCGAGGACGATGCGGCCGTCTGGCTGGCGGGTGATCCGGAGGCCAGGGTCTCCGCTCGTTGAGGCAGGCAAGGACGGTGAGATCGAGGTGCTCACGGCATCTGACGGGGTGGAGCCCAGGGGGGTCCCATTGAGCGTTTCCGGAGGGGGTCCCACTTTGGCGACCGGTGGTCCCACAGGCCGGGTCCCCCGGCTCTTATTGGGGGCGACCTCGTAGACGTTGGCACGTCGCCGCTTAGAGCGGGGGCCGCTGGGGGCGCCTCGCTCCGCGAGGTTAAGAAGACCGCGATCGATGAGTCGCTTCAGGGCGTTCTTGGTAGTGCGCTCCGGAAGCCCTGTGGCGGCCTCGACCTCGCGCCAAGGAAGGGTGACCCTAGTCATGCCTCGGCTGACCATTTGCTCGGCGGCGTAGCGCAGGACGGCGCGATCAGAGCCTGAAAGGCCGTTGTCGTGATCCTCGACGGCGGCGAGGGCCCGCGCTGACCGCTGCTCGACCTCCTCGGTGAGGGCGTCGCGGTCCCACGGGGGTGTGCTGGTGCGGTTGGCCCAGGCTTGGTCCCATGCGTAGTTGAGGGCTTGCCGCACTCCCGCGCGGGTTTCCGGGGCACCGGAGCTCCTGCGCAGTTGGGTGCCGAGGAGTCGCTTTCGGTCGAGGATGAGCGCTTCCCATTCCATGATTGACCAGTTGCGGTGTTGGGCGCTCATGGCTGTGCTGATGAGGGCGCCGACGACGGCGGGGTTTCCGGACTGCCAGAGTTTGCGGGGGGCGACACCGTCGGTGATGAGGTCGATGGCCCAGCCGGGCAGTGCGCGGGTCGTCTGTGCGCCTCTGCGTTCTGAGGAGAGGGTGGTGGTCCGGACGGTTGGGTTGGGGTCTGTCGTCTTCTTGGTTCTGTGGGACCTGTCGTTGGGCAGGGGCTTCGTGGGGGACTGGGGGGTCGAATCAGTGCTCGTTTCAGCGTTCATGGTCTTCTTATCGGCGCGATCGCGGGCGACCTGTACCTCGGACCCTGTGAGGCGGCCGATGCGTCAGGAACGAGCGACGTGGGCGTGTCTGACAGGCGCGTGCGGCCCAGGGATCGGCCTGCCGATAGGGCATGGGACCAGTCGACTCAGCGATGCCTCTAGGAGTGCCTCATGACCGCCCACGACAACTGCCACGACATCAGCCCCGACTTCGAGGCGCTGCCGGACCCTGAGTAGTTCTGGTTCTTCTGTGGGGACCGGCGTGCCAGCACTACGTGCAGTTCGAGTCCTCCGGGTGGTGGGACGAGGAGGATCTGGCATTTGGGCCCGACCCGGACTCGGCGTGGTTGGAGGCGGCGATCCCGCACTGCGGGCATTCCGCGGAAGAGCAGGGGCCCATCCGGCTCACGTTCGCCCTTGCTGGTCGATATGAGGCATGGCGGATCATGGAGGATTTGGACGAGGCGCGTTGCCCGGAGAGCCGCACGTCCTCTTCGTAGAGGACGGTGCTCGTCGCTGCGGTCGATGCGCTAGACCGTGACGACCTCGGTTGCGTAACGGGCAAGAGTGCGGCTCACGTACTGGGGAGACTTCACAGCGACCGTGACGTTCGCCCTCCGCGCCAGTGGCCAGAAAGCGTGGTCGCCACTAGCGACCACGAAGTCTTGTATCCCAGCGTGCCGTCGGAGCCAGCCGGCGGCGTTGAGGAGTTGCGCGTCGGCCGCATCTCTTCGCGCACGCGCAGGAAGGAGGACGAAGCCAGCCATGAGCAGCGTGCCCTGACGCTGCCGGAGCACGGACGGCCGCCCGGATGCGAGTTGGTAAGCGTCAGCGCCGGCAAGCGCCGTGAGGGCTGCGGCGGTTTCACGAAGGCCTGCGATGCCGGGGTCCACGTTGTCGAGATCCCAGAGGACGACGGTCGGCGGAGGGTGAGGGCTGCTCGCGCAGCGCCCGCCGCCGCACACCAGCCAACGTCGGCGTGCCAACTCGGAGCGGGCTTCGTCCACTGCGCACCCTCCATGTCGTGACCGTGTGCTCGACGTTAGGGACTAGCACCGACAACGCTGACCGCCTAGGTAGACGGCCCGGCGCGTGGACGGATTCCGTCCGGGCGGCCATCCCTCTAGTCCGAAGGCTGAACGTCAGCTCGATGCTGCTCAAGACGCCTAGGGGACGATGCGCATGCTCTTGTCGACCCCGGGCGCCACACACGTCGAGATGTGGTCCCTGGTCCGAACCAGTTCGAAATACTGAGCGTGAGCTACGGCATGTCTGCCCGGAGGAGTCTCGCTAGCGCGGACTGAGAGCAATCGGGACCGAATGTGCCGAGAGTCGCCGCAACCATCAGTTAGATCTCCGTCCAGCTCACCGACCGGAGCCTGGGTGGAGCTCCTGCTGACGGTCGCAGATACTTCGGGGGGCCCCGGCCCTATGTTGTGTCTTCGAAGACGGCGTCCACCCATTTGAGGTCGACATCGTTGAGAGTCTTTGGTTGCCAACGGGGACTGTGGTCCTTGTCGATGACCTGAGCTCGAATGCCTTCTGCGAAGTCATGTCCTCGGAGGAGGAGGCGTCCGATACGAAACTCCTGGGCAAGTGCTTCCTCGAGGCGGGTCATCTCGCGGGCTGCTCTGAGGGCACGCATCGTGAGGACCAGGGCGGTGGGAGACCGACGGAGCATGTCTTCGGCCGTCCTGCGCGCTTCGGGCTCCGGTCGCTCGCGAAGGGCTTCGACGATGTCGGTCACGTTGGCGGCGCTGAACGCTTCCGCGATCCACGACCACGATGCCAGCCGGGAGGTTGGGGGCGTGAGGGCGACCTCGGCTATGGCATCCGCCACGGGACGCTCGGTCAGCAGATGGGTGAGGCGGGGAAGGGCGTGAGATGGGACGTAGTAATCAGCTAGCCCAGCAGCAATAGCATCTGCTCCATCTACGTGCGCGCCCGTCAAGGCGAGAAATGTGCCGAGCTGCCGCGGCGCGCGTGAAAGGAGCCAGGTCGCGCCGACGTCGGGAATGAATCCGATCTTGGTTTCGGGCATCCCGATCTTGGTGCGTTCAGTGACGACGCGATGCGAGCCGTGCGCCGAGAGCCCAACTCCCCCCCCGAGGACGAAACCGTCCATGAGTGCCACGTAGGGCTTGGGGTAGTCCCCTATAAGTGCATTGAGCGCGTACTCGTCGCGCAAGAACTTCTCCGAGGCTGTGCCGCCTGCGGTGAGGGCGTCGCGCCGGACCGCAATGATGTCGCCGCCAGCACATAGCCCTCGGTCGCCGGCGCCTCGGATGACGACAGTGGCTACAGCGTCGTCTTCTGCCCAGCGGTTCAGTGCCTGGGTGAGGTCGAGGACCATGACATGGTTGAGCGCGTTGAGCACCCTGGGCCGGTTGAGGGTTAGAACCCCGGCGGATCCGCGGCGTTCCACCGCGACGAGCGACTCGGTTCCCTTCGTCCTTTGCAGACTCATATCAATGTCCTACCGCGAGCGAGCCTGAGTCGGGAGATCGCCCGACTCTGGTGTTGATCAGGGCGCAAGTGTCGGGATCGTGCGGCACTGCCCGGCCAGTTCGGCGAGGGTCTTGAGGCCCGTCGTCGGCGAATGCCGCGATGGACAGCACCAATCGGCATGGACTGCGCATGGGGCAGTTGCTCGTTCGACAATTCGAGGACGTACACGCCGGCCGTACGGCGGTTTTCGACGAGCACGTCGGCTGAACGGCCCAAATAGGTGACGAAGGCCCTGCCCCCTCCCGCCTTTACGTCCGCGCTAACGGACTCCCTGTCGCGAGAACAGATATGGGAGAACGCCGAGTTCTCCGCGCCTTCTGCTCCGACCCGGGAAAACCACGCCCGCGGCACAACGCCCGCGAGTTCTCGCTTGATCACCCGGGGGGTGAGGACGCCTGGCATCATCCGCGGGGGTGTCCCCTGAGCGCTCTGCCGGGCTCGATGACGGTCACGTCCTCCAGCCCTCCTCGGCGGGCTGACAGAGGTGGGTCACCGGACCTGGTGAAGTGTAGGTCATCAGACTCCCAGTTCAACGGAGACGTGCTTGTGCCTGGTGTAGCTGTCGATCATGCCTTCGAGAGAGAACTCACGGCCAAAGCCGCTCTGCTTGCTGCCGCCGTAAGACTGGCCAAGAATCTGGCCGCCGCCCTTGTTGATCTGGATCCATCCAGCGTCGAGGGCGTGCGCAGTGCGCAGGCCCCGGACTATGTCGCGTGTCCACACGAACCCCGCTAGGCCGTAGTGCGTCTCATTGGCCATGGCGATGACATCGTCAAGGTCGCTCCACGGGATGATGCAGACGACAGGTCCGAAGATCTCCTCCGAGGCTATCCGCCAGTCGTTGGCGACGCCGGCGAATACAGTGGGCTTGACGTAGAGGCCCTGGGACAGTGGGCCGCCCTCGTCGGGCATGCCGCCCAGGACGAGGCTGCGAGGGTCCCGGGCGATGCCGTCGCCGATGTATTCGCACACCGTGTCGTACTGACGCTGGTTGACGATGGCGCCGAGGTCGCTGGACTCCTCCAGAGGGTCGCCGACGTTGAGCTGGCCGAGTTTGCCGGCGAACTTCTCGACGAACGAGTCGAACACGTCGGTATGAACGAAGACACGCGACCCGGCTGTGCAGGACTGGCCCGCGCGAAAGAAGCGCATGCCGTTGATGACACCTTGGATCACCCAGTCTTCGTCTGCGACGTCAGGAAACACGATCTGCGGGCTCTTGCCGCCCAGCTCCAGCGAGACGGGCACGATGCGCTCCGAGGCCGCCTCCATCACGCGCTGACCGACTCTGGTGGAGCCGGTGAAGCTAAGCTTCACCACGCCCGGGTGGGTAATGAGCGCTTCGCCAGCCTCCGCGCCRTAACCGGTGATGACATTGAGAACGCCCGGAGGGAAGAACTCCTGACAGATCTTGATAATCTCCAGGACCGCGAGGGGCGCCTCCTCGGCGAGTTTCAGGACGACGGTGTTGCCCGCCACCAGCGCCGGGGCGATCTTCAGCATCGACAGCATGATGGGCGCATTCCAAGGCACCACTGCACCTACGACGCCAATTGGCTGGCGCAGCGAATAGTCCAAGGAAGCATCGCTGATCGGGATGGTTGCCCCTTTGAGCTCGCTGGCCACCCCGGCGAAGTATCGGAAGCAGTCGGCGACGAATGCCGTCTCGCCGCGTGTCTGAGTGCGTAGCGCGTTGCCGTTTTCGCGCGAATTGACGCGAGCAATCCGCTCGACGTGCGGCTCCATGGCATCGGCGGCTCTTCGGAAGCTCTCTGCCCGTACCCGAGGCGGGGTGCTGCGCCAGGCCGTGAATGCCGCAGTCGCAGCTTGAACGGCCAGGTCGACGTCCTCGGCGTTGGCTCGTGGGACGCGGCCCACCACCTGAAGATCGCGGGGGCTGATGACGTCGATCCATTGCCCCCCAGCGGACTCTGTCCACCGGCCGTCCACGAACATGAGCGTATCGCTGGCCACCAGGGCGCGCGTGTCCATACTCGCGATGAGTTTGTCCGGCATGACGGCTCCTTGGTTGGTGTTCTCAAAACAGGTCCGCCCAGGCCACGGACCGGGCCGTGTCCCCTCGGAGCCTTTCATTGCGCCGCGCTGGGACGGCCAGCTGGCTTCTCGTAGCCTCCGAGCGTCCTTAAGCGCTTCCGGGCTTAGCCTCCGGCGAAGATGTTGATCAGGACAGTTCGCTGGACCTTGCCGCTCGACGTCTTCACAGGTGACCTTCGCCCGCGACTGCTGCGCTCAAGACGCCGTCGAATGAGCGACCACGAGCCCCTAGCCGCTCAACATGTGAGGTCTCTAGGGCTCATCGAGCGGCGGCCTGCACCGCTTCTGCGAAGCGGGCTGGGTCAACCACGTGGGCGAAGTGATCCATGCCCTCCAGGTATGTGATCGATGCCGTCGGGATAACGTCTACGAGTGCCTGCGCGGACGCGTACAGGAACGGCGTTGTCTCGGTTCCGGCGATTACGTGCGTCCTGGCCGTAATCGACGAGTAGTGGGTCAGGTCATCGCCGAGTTTGTCGATCTGCTCCAGTTCCCGGGTCCAGGTGGGGCTGAGCTCCACCAGACTTGCCCACATGGGCGTCTCTCGTAGGGCAGGAATCTGCTCCGGAGGTACCTGAACGATATTGATCACAGCGAATTCGATGGCCTTATCGTAATCGCCGGACGCAATGAGCTGGCGGTACGTGTGCAGTGCGTCGCCGACGACTGGCCCGTCCACGGCGAGCGGTGGCTCGAAGAGTAGGAGTGTTCCGTCGACGGGATGCCGCTCAGCATAGGCCAGCGCGCACAACGCGCCGTAGGAGTGGCCCATCAGGTTGGCTCCCGGGCCCGCGATCGCCATGACAGCTGCGATGTCCTCGGCCTCCGTAGACAGGTCGTAGCGGATCGCGTCCCCGCTTCGTCCGCGGCCTCGCCGGTCCATCACTAGACACGTGAAGTCTCGTGCTAGGTGTTCTGTCGCGGGAATCCAGTTGTCAGACACTGCAACGCTGCCGTGCGTAATGACTAGCGCCGGCCCCACGCCACGGCGGAAATAGCCGATAGGGGTGCCGTCGGCCGACGTTGTGGTCTCCAGCGAGATGTCGTGTGTCATTGCGGGAACTCCTTGTGTGTACGAGGATCGACAGGTACTTGGGGCAGCGAACGTCCGGTGTTACGGCGTGAATTGCTTGTTAGTGGTTGGACTCTTGAGGAGATCACACTTTTCCATCTCGAACGCTGGCTTCACTTCGGGAACACTCTCGAGGACCCTGAACCCGTTTTGGCCGTCGGTTTCGGCGATGCTGACCGGCTGGACGGCGTGATGGCTGCCAGGGTCAATCGTCACGGCGCCGCTGGGCCCGTCGAAGGAAACGCCTCCAGCTTCAAGGACCTTCGTCACGGCCGTACGGTCAGTCGTTCCCGCCTTCTCGACTGCCTTGGCCCATAGCTGCATGCCATTCCACGTCGCCACGGCAGAGTCGGTGACCAGGCTCGTCGCTTTTGCTCCGTATTGCTTTTCGTAAAGCTTCAGGAATGAGCTGTTGGCCTCCGACTGAATCTGCGGAAAGTAACCGTATGCGACGAAGATGTTCTTGGACTCCTCCGGGGTGAGGACCTGCTGCTCGCCACTCAGCCCAAACGCCGTAGAGGCGATGGGGACACTGTTGCTAAGCCCGGCGGCGGAATATGCCCGGTAGAAGGCCACGTGATTGGTTCCCACTAGAAACGAAAATACCAAGTCTGGCTTTAGGCGTTGGATTTTCGAAATCACGGACCCGAAATCGGAACTTTGCAATGGGACAAAGTCTTCCCCCAAAACTTCTCCTCCAGCGGCATCGGCGTACCGCTTGGCCCATGCGGCAGCAATATGGCCATAGTTGTAATCCGCTCCGACGATGTATACCTTCGGGCCATATTTCTTGATCATCCACGGCACAAGTGGTGCGAGGTTTTGAGAGGGAACCGTTCCCGTCGCGAAAAGGTCCTTGTCGCAAACCCCACCCTCATACAACTCGTTGTAGAAGTAGAGGATCTTATTCTTGTCAAAAATGGGGCGGATCGCCTCCCGTGCGGCACTGCCAATGCCAGCCATGGCGACGTCGGCATGGTCTTTGATCGCCAGTTCAGTAGCAAACTGAGCATATTTCGCCTGGTCGGATCCCGAGTCGTAGAACTTCAGTACGACCTTCTTGCCCAATATCCCGCCTTGAGCATTCCATTCGCTCACGGCCAGCTTTTGAGCGTTGTAGACGGCTTGTCCAGCTACACTTGCGAAACCGCTCACATCGAGCACGCTGCCAATCACGATCTCCTTCTTGCTCGCGGATCCGCTCGCGCCCGTCCCCCCGCAGGCGGTGGTTGTGACCACTAGAAGCAATGTGGACGCGAAAACGCCCGCGCGCCGAATCGGATGCCGCATTATGAAACTCCTGAATGTTAGGCGTTGATGGAATGTCGGCGGGCCTCGCGCCGCGATTTTCTGCTGAGTCAGGCACACTTCACAGCCGACTGCGCAAGCGCCACAGGCGTCGCCGTGCGACTCTGATTCGCAGACACTGGCTGAGTCTCATAACAACGGTCCAGAGGGACTTGAGCACGAGCCGTGTGCACGTTTGCACATCGCGCAGGGTCCTCCGTTCGACCGGCACTCTGGGGAGCGTTGTGTACGGCCCACGGACCTCAGGGATCCACGGCGATGAGCGCGCTCGCGGTAGGGCCCACTGCACTTCATCGACGTGGTGAAGGCGAGGGTGTCGGGGGGCCAATTCGCCACCTTTGCCTGGACACTGAAAGGGGCCTGCCGGCGCGGACGCGTCTGCGTCCGGTTGGCGCAACTCGAAGTGCAATGTTCCCGGCACACATCAAACGGCGGCATTTGGGAGAACAGACACGTCACGACAAGCCGGCGGTAGCTGAGCGCCACCAGCTCAAGAGGTGCCCGGACATCAGTCCCTGTGCAGACGTGCACAGAGAAAGTGCGGCATTGCCTCTGGACCCGACCTCTCACCCACTGCAGTGTTCCCAGCACGCGGGCGACGACAGTCGGACGCTCAGCCTGTTCGTGCCCGTCATGAGTCCGTTAAAGGAGAAGTCGCCATCAACCACACTTTTGCACGCGTCAGCGTGATCGCGTCTGCCGCACTGGCCCTCAGCATCGCCGCATGTGGCTCGCCTAGCGCTGAGGGGCCAAGCACCAAGAATGAGATCGTAATTGGAAGTATCTTGGACGTGAGCGGCATCCAGAATGTCTCCGGTCAAGCAATGTATAACGCTCAGAAGTTGGCCGTTAAGCAGTGGAACGCCGGCGGTGGTCTTCTCGGCAAGAAGGTCGTACTGAAATTCTATGATGCCCAGTCGGACCAGGCGAAGTACTCCCAGTACGCAACGCAGTTGGCTACTAGGGACCATCCGGACGTCGCTATGGCAGGAATCAACAGTGCGTCACGGGAGGCGATCCGACCCATCTTCGACAGGAACAAGGTTCTCTACTTTTACAACGAGCTGTACGAGGGTGGCGTGTGCGACAAGAACACTTTCGCAACTGGCAACGTCCCGTCACAGGGGCTCGCGGCGCTCGTCCCGCACATGATCAAGAAGTACGGTCCCAAGGTCTACATCGCCGGAGCTGACTACAACTACGGTCAGATTGCCAGCGAGTGGGCCAAGCGTTACGTCGAGGCGGCCGGCGGGACAGTGCTCGGAAAGGACCTCGTCCCACTCGAAAGCTCCGACTTTAGCACAGTGATAGACCACATTCAGAAGGCCAAGCCCGACGTCGTTTTCTCCTTCCTAGTCGGCTCGAACCATACGGCCTTTTACCGCGCCTACGCTGCAGCCGGCCTCAACCAGCACATTCCAATCGGTTCAACCGCGTTCGGCCTTAGCGGCGAGCAGCAGGTGCTCACCCCTCAGGAGTCCAAGAACATCACGGTGGCTTTCGGGTACTTCCCTGGCATCGCAACTCCGGAGAATGCGGAGTTCCGAAAGCTCTACGAGGACGAGTACGGCGCCAAGGCCCTGGCCTCGATGACCGACTCGGCGGTGACCATGTGGAACGGCCTTCACCTGTGGGCGGAGGCAGTGAAGACGGCCGGAACCACTGACCGTAAAGCGGTCACCAATGCGCTCGAGTCGGGTCACATCTCCTTTGACTCCCCGAGTGGTGAAGTGGCTATCGACCCCGGCAGCCATCATGCCATCCAGTCCATCACTCTGGCGGAGACGGACGGCACCAATGGGTTCAAGGTTCTTGAGACTGTCCCGGCAGTGAAGCCAGCGTTCGAGATGGAGAAGTGCAACCTCGTGAAAGACCCGACCATCAATAAGCAGTTCACACCCTGATGGCCGGATCCGAGGCGGACCGCTTTCCCTTAAGAAATGGGTGTATATGACCTTCGGACAAGTACTAAATACATTGCTGAGTATCATCAATGCCGGCGCGACGCTCGTGATTATCTCACTTGGTTTGGCGGTCATGTTCGGAATGATGGGTGTTATCAACTTTGCCCATGGTGAATTCCTGATGCTCGGGGCCTTCGTCACTTTGACACTGGCCAAGGCGGGGGCCCCTCTTCCCGTCGCCATGGTGGTCGGATCGCTGTCGGTGGGTGTATTTGGTGTCATCGTCGAACGGGTCCTAATCAGGCGGTTCTACAGCCGGCTGGAGTCGACCATGCTGGTCACCTTCGGCCTTAGCCTGATCATGGTGCAAGCCGCAGTCTTTATCTGGGGTACTCGCACGCTTGGTATTCCGACACCTCTTGGAAAGTTCGACCTCGGCGGCTTCACGATTGCGACGTACCGCTTAGTGTTGATTGCCGGCGCGCTCTCGTTGCTGCTGATCACTTGGTTCGTCTTCACAAGGACACGTCTTGGATTGATGGCCAGGGCTGCCACTGCAGACCCAGGAATGGCCGCCGGCCTGGGCATCAATTCGCAACGCGTCAACATGTACACGTTTGGTTTCGGGTCCACGCTGGCCGGTGCCGGTGGCGCCCTCCTGGCACCGGTTGTCGCTGTGACACCCAATATGGGTGCGGTTTATATTCCGCAGGCGTTCATGACTGTGGTTGTCGGAGGTCAAGGTGTGGTCACCGGCACGGCTGGGTCGGCTGGCCTTCTTGGCATGGTCTTGCACCTGGTCTCCGAAGCGGTCGGTCCGGTCCTGGGCGTGACTGCCTTGCTGGTGACCGCGATCGTGATCCTTCGCGTGCTACCCACTGGGATTTCTGGAAAGTTGGGGAAGGATCTGTGACGGACGACATGGCCACTACCATTACCAATACCACTAGCCGCGTGTGGTTGCGGGTGCGCGAAAGCAATAGGTCGGTCAGGCTGCTCGGGTCCCCGCGTGCGCGCGCCCCGCTGACCGCCGTCGGCGTCTTAGTTGCCGTGGTTGCTGCCTCGCAGTCCGCCGCCGAATTCCAGTTGCAGCAATGGACCACTTGGCTATCTTTTTGCGTCTTGGCGATGAGCTTGATCTGGGTGTGGGGGCACGCTGGAATCTTCAGCTTCGCCCAGGCAGCATTCTTCGGTGTGGGCGCATACGCCTACGGGGCGGCCGGGATCAACCTGTACCCCAAGACCCATGAGACGCTCACCGCCATTGGCCTCGCGGCGCTCGTCGCTTCGGTGCTGGCGGTAACGGTAGGCTATTTCCTGTTCTACGGCGAGGTGTCGGGAATTTATGTTGCCATTCTGACGCTTGCTGTTAGCTTGATCTTCTATACGCTGGTTTCGGGCCTCAGCGATCCCAAGTACAGGATCGGGGCCGCGGCCATTGGTGGCTTCAACGGCATGGTTGGCATCCCGCCCGTCAGTCTCCCCGGCTTGGAACCTTTGTCGGTGCGCGGCCTCTTCCAGTTCACCGCCGTCTCGACGGCGTTAGTCGCGGCGGCATTGACAGTCCTGCGCCGGTCGACCTACGGGCGAATCGTCAGGGCGATTGCACAGAATCCGACGCGCGTCCGCCTACTTGGATATGACGTTCGTCGCTACAACTTAATCACATTCGTCATCGGAGGCTCCATCGCAGGCTTCGCTGGTGCCTTGTATGCCTCTTGGGGTGCGTTCGTTGATCCGTCGGTTTTCGGCCTCAGCACGGCGACCGCGCTCGTGATATGGGTGTTGGTCGGCGGGAAGACGTCGATCGTCGGTGCCTGTCTCGGCGTTTTTGTCGTCGAGCAGTTGACGACTGCTATCACCCAAACGGGAAGCACCGTCACCCCCCTGGTGCTGGGTGTTGTACTGATTGTCGTCGTCTTGGTCATCCCGTCGGGTGTCGTGCCGACGGTCGCCGGCCTCCTGCAACGGTGGAGGGCTGATCCGACTAGAGCGGAGGAGCGCTCAAGTCCCATCGGGGCGGCCGCGTTGGTCACAGGCCTGGTCGCGGAGCGCACTGGCAAGACCGTGGCCGTGCAGGCGCTGGTCAAGGAATTCGGAGGTGTCCGCGCCGTCAACAACCTTGACCTGTCCTTCGGAGGTGACGGCATTCGTGTGCTGCTGGGACCCAACGGCGCGGGCAAGAGCACCTTGTTCAATGTGCTGGTAGGCAACCTTCGACCGTCGAGTGGTCGAATCCTTCTCGACGGGAACGACGTTTCCCGGAAGCGCCCAGATGCCCGAGCGCGAAATGGCATGGCAATCAAGCTCCAGGTGACGAGCTTGTTTCCAGACCTGACGCTTCGGGAGAACGTTTGGCTCGCGGCATATGGCAGTTGGCGAAACCCGTCGCGGGCGGATGCTATCGCCGACCAGGTGACCGACTGGCTTGGCTACAGTCGAGACGACGCCCGCCGACTCTCAGCTGGGGCGATTGCGCACGGCAAACAGCAGTGGCTTGACATCGGCATGGCCCTCGCAACGCGTCCTTCGGTGCTCCTTCTCGACGAGCCGGCAGCCGGCATGGGCCGGGAAGAGTCGACCAGAGTGGCTGAGCTGATCCGGGAGCTCGCCTCGCAAATCTCGGTCATCGTGGTTGAACACGACATGCAGTTCGTTGAAGAGCTCAGGGCCCCCCTGTCAGTTCTCCACCGGGGTGCCCTTCTCGCCGAAGGTTCGCTGGCGGAGATACGTGAGAACGACGAAGTACTGGACGTCTACCTAGGGCGGGATGCAAGTGCTACGCATTGATCAGGTGCGCGCCGGCTACGGCAAAACCATGGTGGTGGACGACCTTTCAATGACCGTCGGCCCTGGGGAACTCGTTGGGCTCATGGGGCGCAATGGTGCGGGCAAGACCACCACACTACGAACAATCATTGGTGAGATACCTGCCCGCCTCGGCGCTATTCACCTCGACGGCTCGAATGTCACCCGCCTGGCCGTGCATCAACGCATTCACCGTGGCATGGCATACGTCCCCCAAGGGCGGCACATTTTCCGGACCCTGAGCGTCCGGGACAACATCCGCGTCGCGGCTCACGGCGCGGGACTCAACGGCTGGAGGGACGCGGTGGAACAAGCGTTTGAGGAGTTCCCCATACTGCGTCAGAAAGCGACCCAGCCAGGCGGGCAGCTAAGCGGGGGGCAGCAGCAGCTTCTCGCCATAGCCAGAGCTCTAGTTGCGTCCCCTACGTTGCTACTTCTTGACGAACCCTCTGAAGGCCTCCAGCCCTCAACCATCCATCAGATAGGACAGGTCATAAGTGATCTTTCCGCGAGCAGAGGTATTGCTATCCTGCTGGTCGAGCAAAACCTTGATTTTGCAACCGACCTCGTCTCCCGGGTGTGCATCATGGAGCACGGGCGGATCGCCCTGTCGGATACGGCTGAGGCCATCAAGGGCTCCGCCGATGTCCAGCACGAGTACTTGGGTCTCTGAGCACTAGGTGAGGATTGAGCCATGAATCAATCGTCACTGCTCGGAAAGTTCTCGGGCCGCTGGCTGAGTGCGCTAAGTCTAGGTATGCGGGCACGGTCTGGTTGAGGGCCGTGCCGAGAAGCGAAGTTTAAGCTCTATGTATTTTGCAGATGTTCGCGTCCGTTACCGGCGAAGCCGGAACGGCCTCATGGCAAGGAGCTCGGAATGCAGGTCGAACGGCCCAATCGTGAAGCCTTGGCGCGAATCGCCCGTGAGGCCAGGCTGGCTGTCGACGATACGGAATTACTGACCTATCACGAGGCGATGGACGGGCTCATGTCCTCCTGGGACGAGGTTCAGCGTCTATACGCTGCCTCCGTCGTTGCGACCCCGAACCGGGCATGGGCCTGGCCCGAAAGGGCGAAGAACGCCCTTGGTGCCTGGTACGTGCGAACCGAGATCGGTTGGGCCGTCGATGGCCCGTTGTCGGGATACCGGGTCGCAATCAAGGATAACGTCAGCGTGGCCGGCGTGCCGATGACCAACGGTTCTCTGACAATGGAAGGCTTCATGCCTACTGAGGACGCGACGGTCGTCAGCCGACTGCTCGCCGCGGGCGCGACCATTGTGGGCAAGTCAACCTGCGAGGACCTGTGCTTCTCGGGGGCCTCGCATACGAGCAAGCCGCATCAGGTGCATAACCCCTGGAGCCCCGCACACTCGGCGGGTGGCTCGTCCAGCGGTAGCGCGGCACTGGTCGCGACGGGCGAGGTCGATATTGCCGTCGGGGGCGATCAGGGTGGTTCCGTGCGGGGGCCAGCCGCGAACTGTGGCATTGTCGGCCACAAGCCTACTTTCGGGCTAGTGCCCTACACGGGAGCCTTCCCGATCGAGCAGACGCTCGACCATCTGGGGCCGATGTGCAGCAACGTACGCGACGCAGCCCTCATGCTAACGGTGATGGCCGGAGTGGACGAGCTCGATCCGCGTCAGCCGACGTCGATCGAGGCGGTCGACTACGTGGGTGAGCTTGGCCGCTCGGCGTTGGGACTCCGGATAGGCGTACTGCGCGAGGGTTTCACGCTCCCCAACATCGACCGACGCGTGGCCGACCTAGTGCGCGACGCGATCAACAGGCTCAAGCTTTCGGGTATGGCCTCAAATGACGTATCGGTTCCGTGGCACGAGCACGCGCCTGCCATCTGGGACGTGATCTCCGTCGAGGGCGGCTACTGGCAGATGCTCGAAGGCAACGCCTACGGACGCAACTGGAAAGGCTTCTACGACCCAGAGCTGATCCAGCACTTCGGCTATCAGTGGCGCCACGATCCAGGCCGCCTTTCGCCCACAGTGAAACTTGTCGCCATGGCAGGCAAGCACGTCCTCGCGACTGAACACGGTCGCCACTACGCCATGGCTCGTCGGCTCGAGCGCATGCTCTCCAACGCCTACGACGCCGCCCTTGATGAGCACGATGTGCTAATCATGCCCACAGGACCGCATCTGCCGGCTGTACTGCCACCGCAGAACGCGCCCGTTGCGGATGTCTTGAACGTCGCCCTCACGATGCTGGCCAATACCTTGCCGTTTAACCTGACAGGACACCCGGCCTGCTCCGTACCGGTTGGCCAGATCGATGGTCTCCCGGTGGGCATGATGATCGTGGGCAAGCGATTCGATGACGCCACCGTGCTGCGCGTGGCACACGCGTTCGAGACCGCCGTGGGCGGGTTCCCACGACCGGACCACGCCGCGGATTTCAGCGGGTGACCCGTCTCCCTGCGGCAGATTCATCACTTGCAGTGGAGCGGCCCTGGCGGTCGATCAAGGACGCGGCGCACCGGAAAAGGGCTTCACTTGCATCGGTCAACGCGGTCCCGGTTCGAGCCGATCCCCCATCGCAGCGAACCGTTTCACTAGAGACTGTGCGGTAAGGCTGACCCGGCGGACCCGACCGACTGCCTTCGGTATAACCAGCCAGTAACTACGGCACACGGTCACATCAGAATGGAGCACGGGTATCAGGCGAGGATCAAGGTCGGCGAGGTAGCAGGGCAGTAGCCCTATGCCGGCGCCTGCAACGACGGCTTGGTGTTGAGCAAAAAGGCTGCTGCTACGAAAGGCGAACTGGGGCTCGCCAACTATCTCTTCAAAAAACCTCAGCTCAGGAAGGCCCACCAGCGATTCGATGTACCAAACCATCCAATGCCCATCTAACTGCTCGGGCGTATGGACTGGAGGGTGACGGCCGAGATRGTCGGAAGAGGCGTATAGGCGCAAGGAGTAGTCGACTAGTTTCTGAGAAATAACCATGTCGGAGTCAGGTCGATGAATCGTGATGGCGATGTCGAACTCGCCCGTCCGGAAAGATAGAACCTGGGACGTCGTCACGACCTCGAACCCAACGCGCGGTACTCGCTGCTGCAGGTCAACGAGGATCGAGGGAAGGAGGAAGGCGCCTACCCCCTCGTTGGCCAAGATTCGCACAGTGCCGCGGATCTGAGCATCCGATCCGGATGCGTCGGCCTGCGCGCGTTGGGCTAGCTCCTCGATCTCCGTGGCGTGTGGCAGGAGTCGAGCACCCGCCTCGGCTAGTGTCCAGCCAGCCGGCGTCTTCTCGAATAGTCGCACGCCTAACGCCTTCTCGAGACCGCGGACGCGGCGTGACACTGTGCTGTGCTCAACTCCGAGCCGTTCGGCCGCCGTCACCAGACGCCCATGCCTGGCCACGGCGAGGAAGTACTTGAGGTCGTCCAGGTCGAGTTGAGGGGTGTGCACGTTTGCACACTAACAGTGCGGATGTGCCTCTGGACTGTGCATGGCTTAACACCGAGGGTACTTCTATGGTCCCGCTGAAGCGGCCGCCATCACCCGACCTGGAAGACCGGACATGATTAAGATCGTCCTCATTGGACTCGGCAATATGGGAGCGCCAATGGCGGCGAGCCTTTCAGGGGCTGGCTACGACGTCACGGGTGTCGACGTTTCACCTGCAGCGCGACAGACAGCATCCGATCTTGGCGTTGAGGTCGTCGAGGACCCGGCCAACGCGATTGCCAGGGCCGACGTCGTTATCACAATGCTGCCCAACGGAGCTCTCGTGAAAGAGGTGCTTCTTGGACCCGGTGGTGTCCTGACGCATCTCTCCCCCGGCGGTCTAGTCGTGGACAGCTCCACGATCGACGTCGCCACTACGAAAAGGCTCCACGACGACGTCACGGCGAAGGGCTACACATTCGTTGATGCGCCGGTGTCGGGCGGTGTAGCGAAGGCACGAGCCGGCACGCTCACCTTTATGGTGGGCGGGACCGTGCAGGCGTTTCTGAAGGCAGAACCTGTGCTGTCACGGATGGGTGCGAAGATCATCCATGCCGGAGGAGCCGGTGCGGGCCAGGCGGCGAAGGTCTGCAACAACATGCTCTTCTCGGGCGCAATGATTGCGACATGTGAGGCGTTCCTCCTCGGTGAGAAACTTGGGCTCCAGCATCACAAGCTCTTCGAGGTTTTGTCGTCCTCGTCCGGCGACACGTGGGCCCTTCAGAATTTCACCCCGCTCCCGGGCCTAGTGCCTGGGTCTGCGGCCGACGAGGGCTATTCCGCACGCTTCGCCGCTGCGTTGATGAGCAAGGACCTGCGCCTTGCCCTTGGAGCTGCAGCGGAAGTCGGTCTAAATCTCCCGGTCTCTGAGGTCGCCAACGAACTTTACGCCGAATACGCAGCGGAAGAAGGCCACCTCGACACCTCGGGCATCATCCGCCAGCTTCGCCGTCGTAACCGTTGAGTACACCTCGGCCCACTGGCTCGCCCGCTAGAGCCTAGCCCGACCTCTCCAGCAGACCTCCCGCCTACATTGTCTCGGCTGAGTACGACCCCGTCGCAGACCGTGGAGATTCCTACGCCAAGCGCCTTCACGAAGCAGGAGTACCAGCCCGATCCGACAAGAGGACAAGCATTGTCGACCGTCAACACCGGAAGCACGCTGAACGCCAACGGTGCACCTCGGCCGGGCGGGCACCCCTTCAACCTGTCCACGACATGGCTGTAGATAATAGGCCGAGGCCCGCGACGCTTGTGGACTTAGCTCGTGCGGCGAACCTGTCCATTGCAACTGTGAGCCGCGCCATGCGGGACCACCCCGCAGTTAGGGAAGCAACCCGAGAGCATGTGCGATCCCTTGCCGAAGGCATCGGCTACCGAGCAAGTGTGAGCGCGAGGGCGCTGCGCACAGGGAGGCACGACACGCTGTGCTTGGTCGTGCCGAACCTCGATCGCGGCAGCGAATCTTTGGCCATCGCCGCCGCGGCCGAGGCTGCGAGGCTTGGTCTCGGACTAATTTTGGCGCCGTTGCCAGCCGACGAGCCTTTCTGCGGATCGGCGTACGGCGAGCATCTGGAGAAGTTCTTCGGGCGATCGTCAGGATTGCCAGTGGACGGCTTCATCGTCGTTACCGCATCAGGAGACGCCTGGGCACCTACGGCCGATAAGCCCGTTGTGGTCGTCGGCAGCACCCGGCACGAGTTCGCACGCCACGCCGTAGTGCGAAACAACGAAGCCGATGCACGACTCGCCACGCAACATCTAATCGACCAAGGTCGCCGAAATATCGTGGCTCTACTGACCGGTAGACCCACGCCTCTTGAGGGGGCACGTGTCGCGGGGTACAGGCAATCGATGGCCGAGCACGACCTTGTTGCGCGCGTGTGCATTTCCCCAGAAGAGGGTGGCGCCTCCGCCTACTCGAAAAGCGTGGAAGCCATGGCAAAGGCGGCCGAGCCCTTCGACGCCCTCATCGGAGTTGGCGAGTCCACCACATTCCCCGCACTGCGGTCGTTGCACCGCCTCCGGCTTCGCGTTCCGGAAGACGTGGCCATCGTGGGCTTCGAGCCCTCCTTGGCCGCACTAGCGACGGATCCGCCACTTACGACGATCGAAGAACCGTCCCGCGAACTGGCTTGGCGTGCTATTGACGGGGTGCTTCGGCTCATCAAAGGCGAGACGCCGCCTTCGGATTGCGACCGCATAGTCGGTCGCCTCGTCGAGCGGTCATCAACGTGATGACCTGCTCGCCTACCGCAGATAACCGGGGCCTTGACATCATCGTGAATCAACATCGCCACCAATGAGTGTCGCTCCCTCGCAGGCGCTCAGACTCGATCGGCATGTCCGCTCATCGGCTACTTGTTTCATTGACGTCATGACCGGGATCTTGACGAGGCTCGGTCTAGGCGTTGGGGGTTGTCGCTCTTATTTCGGCTGCTCAC